>JAQTNG010000329.1 GCA_028714015.1 Elusimicrobiota bacterium
GAGCGTCTCCCAAGCCGGCGGCGGGACCTTCGTCGTCGAGTCCGGCCGTCCCGCGCGGACGGCCCTGCGCGCCCGGGAGGCGGAAGCCCGGCGCGTCGTCTCCAATTGGCCCGTGGTCTCCCTGCGGACGGCGGAAGCGCTCATCGAGGAATACGGTCCGCCGGACCTTGCCATCGCGGACAGGCTCGCCTGGTTCGACAACGGCCCCTGGAAAACGACGATGGTGTATCGAAACCCGCACGAGCATCTGGACGTCCTCGAGCAGACGATCGGCTATACGGTGCCGCAGGACAAGGTGGCGGCGCTCGCGAAGCTGGACGTCGCGCTGCGTCTGAGCCGCGACAACAGGGAGCTGTCCGCCACGAGCGAATCGGAGGAGACGAACTTCCTCGCCTTGAACCTCGCCGATGAGGTCGTCCGGGAGAAGAGGTCCTCCGAGGAGGCTCGCGCGTTCTATCTGAAGACCGTCATCCAAGCGAACGCCGGGAAGTCTTCGCCCTACATGAAGGGTCTGCTCTTCCGTTGAAGGCGGGAGGGGGCGGCCCGGGCGCTCTTCCCCGGGCCGCCGCGGCGACGGCGGGCTAGGGCTTGACCTTGAAGAGGCGGGGCTGGGTGACGAGCATGGAGCCGTCGGCTTCGATCACGCGGGACACGGCGATGTGTTCTCCCTCGGCCGAGGCCGTCCAATCGAACCACCAGTAGCCGTTGTCCATGCGGCAGGGCTTCCAGTCCCCGTCGTCGATCGAGAGGCGGACTTCCCTCGCGTCGGACGGGGCGGTGATGCGGAAGCTGTACGGCTGGCCTTGGGCGATCATCTCGCCCGCGTACGGATAGTCGACGCCGACGGTTTTCAGCGGGGCTTGTATCATGGTGTCTCCTGTTGACGATCAACGATGATGGCGTATCGCCATCGATAATCGAGCGCACCCATTCTAAGCATGACGGAGGCGGCCGGCCATGGAGGCGCCGTCAGTTTCGGGTCTAGGAACTGTGACCGCGCCGGTCTCAGCGCGCCCCGCCGCTAATTCTGCGAGGGGACGCTCACCCGCGGAAAATCGACCTCGGTCACGGCCACGTGGTTGCAGTAGTTGGTGAAGATGTTCATGACCGTCGAGGCGACGATCTCGAGGACCGCGGCGTTGCTGAAGCCGGCCGCCTTCAGCGCGGAGACCTCGCCGTCGCTGACGCGTCCGCGCTTCTGGACGAGCGACTTGGCGAAGGTCAGGGCGGCGAGGGTCTTCGGGTCGGTGGACGCGCCCTCGCGGGCGTGCAGCAGCTCCGCCTCGTCGACCTTGAGGTGCCGGCCGAACGCCGTGTGCGCGGACAGGCAGTACTCGCTGTCGTTGGCCGAGGCGACCGTCACGGCCAGAAGCTCGCGCAGACGGTTGTCGAGCGAGGTCTGCGACAACGCGTCGTTCAAGCGGAGATACGCCGTCAGCACGGCCGGGGAGTTGGCCATCGTGGCGTGGAGGTTCGGCACGCGTCCCATCTTCCGGCTTACCGCGTCGAGCTGCTCTCTCGTCCTGCCCGTCGCCTTCGACATGTCCGTCCGAGGAATTCTTTGCATGGTCTTCTCCTTAACGACTGTCCCGCCCGGCGAGGTCCCGCCTCCCGCAGATATTAGCGCAGCGAGCATTGACCGTTCCGTACCAATTGGGTGACGGGCCGGCGCGCGCCGCCGCGTGCACGGCCGTTCAATGAAATGATTACACCCCGTCCATGGCCGCGGGCGGGAGCCGCGCCTATAATCCGGAAGAAGCCCGGCGCCGGGGGGAGCGATGAAGATCAAGGACATAATGGCGGTCGACGTCGAGGTCGTGGACCGTGATGCCTCCCTGTGCGAATGCGCCTACATCATGAGGAGCGCGGATGTCGGGGGCCTTCCGGTCGTGGCCGAGGGGGAGCTGGTGGGCGTCATCACGGACCGGGACATCGTCGTGCGGGCGCTCGCCGAAGAGCTCGATTGCTCGGGGACCAAGGTCCGGCTCGTGATGACTCCGGACGTCGTCACCTGCCGGGAGGACATGGATTCCGGCGAGGCGCGGCGGCTCATGTCGGCGCACCGGATCCGGCGCCTCGTCGTCGTCGACGGCGAGGGGCAGCTGACCGGCATCCTCACCCAATCCGACCTTTCGGCCCGCAGCGACGCCGAGGCCGTCGAAGCCGCGCATGCTGTCTGAATTTCTCGCCGCCAACCGCGAGCGCATATTGGCCCTGGCGGGGAGCGTGATCCCGTCCTTCCCGATCTCCAAGCCGGCCGGCGCGGCGATCGAGCGGAGATTGCCCGAGCTCTATCAGCGCCTCGTCCGCGCGGCGGCGGGCGCGGCGAAGGCCCGTCATGGCCGGGGGGGGCCGGAAGCCGAGCGCGTCCTCGCTCAGGCCGCGTACGGGTATGCCTCGATCTCTTCGGCGATCGCCGAGACGGCGGCGGCCAGGGGCTTCGATCTCGGCGCGGGGGATCTGCGCGCGCTGGCCGACGGCCTCGAGCTCGCGATCGCCGAAGCCGTCCCGGAGCATAAAGGAACGCGCCCTCATGCGGCGCAATTGGACGAAGTCACGCGCATGGGCTTCCTGGTCCATGAGCTGCGCAACGCCTTGGCCTGCGTCTTCGTGGCCCAGGGCATGAACAAGAAATATCCCGGCGGCGAGAACGCTCTTCTGGAACGCAACTTGCAGCACATGCGGAGCATGCTCGATCGCGCCTCCGTCGAGGTCCGCCTCCATAAGGAGCCGGAGGCGCGCCTCCATCCCATGCCCGTCGCCGAGGCGGTGCGGGAAGTCGAGGCCACGGCCGGCGAGGAGGCTCGCCTGAAGGGGGTGACGCTCACCGTGCGCGTCGATCCCCGTCTCGTGGTCAACGCCGACGGCTCGTATTTGGTTTCGGCGCTGGCGAATCTGGTGCGTAACGCGATCAAATTCACCCCGCCGGGGGGCGCCGTCCGGGTGCGCGGGCTGGAGAAGAACGCCTCCATCGTGCTCGAGGTCGAGGACCAATGCGGGGGGCTGCCCGGCGGCGACATCGGAGAGCTCTTCGAGCCCTTCACTCAGAAGGGGGAGGACCGCTCGGGGCTCGGGCTCGGGCTGGCGATCAGCCGCCGCGCCGTCGCGCTCAATAACGGCGTGCTGTCCGCGCGCGACATCCCCGGAAAGGGCTGCGTGTTCTCGATTGTTCTGCCGAGGGTCCGCGGGCCGCGCTCGACGGCGCGCGCGCCGGCCGGGCTGTCACGGCGCGTTCATAATAGGCTGACGCCGACGCCATAGCAAGCGGGCGGCGCCGCCGAATATCCTATTAAAGCGACGCGAGCGGGGGAGGATCAAATGAGACGAGCGGGCAAATCACGCAATGGACAGGACGCGGCGGTCATGGACGCGCCGGCGCGCAGGCCTCCGCCCATGAGCTTCAAGCTGTGGGACACCTTCGGCGCGAGCGACGTCGCCCCCGAGATCTCGGTGGAGCATCCGGGGATCGGCCAGCGCAGCTATTTTCCCGAGAGCGAGTACCAGGTCCTGGACTCCTCGATCGAAGGCCTCGAGCTCTCGATCGACGGAGGGGCGTGGCAGCCCTGCCGCCGCTGCGACGGCTGCTGGTCGTTCGACTGGACGGGTTATCAGTCCGGCCGGAGGCAGGCCGTCGTCCGGGTCCGTCCGCGCCGCAGCGAGAAGGAGCCCCGCCAGACGTGCCTGTTCCTGGTGGATCTTCCGTGATCATGCGCGCGGAGGCGGTGGAAGGCGTCGCGATGATCTACCCGGGGGAGGGCGAGGTCCTCGACTCCTCCCGGTGCCGCTTCCTCATCGACGCGCCCGATCGCCGGGTGGAGATCGCGATCGACGGCGAGGGCTGGCGGTCCTGCCGGCGCGGCGGCGGCTACTGGTGGTTCGACTGGGCCGGCTTCGAGCCCGGACGGCATCAAGCGCTCGTCCGCTGCGAAGGGCCGCGGGGCGGCGAGGATTCGATCCTCAGCCGCCGTTTCCTCGTCGCGCCTGCGCCCGAGACGACGGCCCGTCGCGGGGATCGCGGAGCCTGCTCTTGGAAATCCATTCCGTCCGGCTGATCGCGGCCGTGCTCGCGGCCGCGGGCGCGACCGCGGCCGTCACGAACGGCTGCCTGGTCCCGGTCAAAAGCACGCACGGCGACACGGCCGAGGACGCCGCCGGCCGCGGCTTCCTCGCCGAGGCCGTCGTGGGAAACTGGTGGCGCGACTCCGCGTCGGCGGCGCGGCGGATGATCGAGCAGTACGGCGTCCCGGACGAGGTCCGCCCCGACCACCTCGTCTGGCATGGGCGGGGCGGCTGGAAGCGCACCGTCGTGCGGAACGTGACGCCCCCGTACGGTCCGGCCGACGACCTCCCCGTCGTGGAGCAGACGATCCGGTATCCTTTGACTCCCGGGCAGGCCGCCGCGCTCAAGTCGTTCGACCGCCGTCTGGGCTACGAGCGCGGCGCGGCCGAGCT
>JAQTNG010000330.1 GCA_028714015.1 Elusimicrobiota bacterium
GGTTGCTGATGCGCGCGAAGCACTCGGGCGCGAAGCGGGGAATTTCGTCGTAGACGACCTTGGGATCTTCGGAGAGCGTATCGCCGATCCCGAAATCCGAATATCCCACCAGACCGATCACGTCGCCGGCGTAGGCTTCTTCTATGATCTCGCGGTCGCGGCCGAATATTTTGTGGGCGTTGGCCAGACGGTAGGATTTTCCGGTGCGGCTGTGGGTCACGGTCAGATCGCGGGTGAATTTGCCGGACACCACCCGCACGAAGGCGACGCGGTCGCGGTGCCTGGGGTCCATGTTGCCCTGGATCTTGAAGACGAAGCCGGAGAACGAGTCGCGGTCGGGCTGGATCAAGCCCGCCGTCGAGGCGCGCGCGGCGGGGGCGGGCGCGTTCTTGATCAAGGCGTCGAGGAGCATCTGCACGCCGAAGTTGTTCACCGCCGAGCCGAAGTAAACGGGCGTCGTGCCCCCCCTCAGGGCGTCGGCCGCGTCGTAGCCCGCGCCCGCGGCGTCGAGCAGATGGACCTGCTCGACGAAGTGGTGATACGAGTCCGCGTCGAGCGCTTCCTTCACGGCGGGGTCGTCGATCCCGGCGACCTGCACGGGGGCCTTGTACGCGCCGCGCACCGTGCGCTCGAACATGTGCGCCTGCTTCGTCGTGCGGTCGTAGACGCCCTTGAAGCGCTGCCCGACGCCCATGGGCCAGTTCACGGGATACGGATGGAGCTGGAGCAGGTTCTCGAGCTCGTCGAGCAGCTCGAGCAGGTCGCGCGTCTCGCGGTCGAGCTTGTTCATGAAGGTCAGGATCGGGATGCCGCGCAGGCGGCACACCTCGAACAGCTTCAAGGTCTGCGGCTCGATGCCCTTGCCCGCGTCGATGACCATGACGGCGGCGTCGACCGCCGTCAGCACTCGATAGGTGTCCTCGGAGAAGTCCTTGTGGCCCGGGGTGTCGAGCAGGTTGATGCGGTGCCCCTCGTAGTCGAACTGGAGGACGGTCGAGCTGACCGAGATGCCGCGCTTGCGCTCGAGCTCCATCCAGTCCGAGGCGGAGCTGCTCTGGTTCTTGCGCGCGGTCACCGAGCCCGCGAGCTGCAGCGCGCCGCCGTAGAGCAGGAGCTTTTCGGTCAGCGTGGTCTTGCCCGCGTCGGGGTGCGAGATGATCGCGAAGGTCCGGCGGCGGGCGACTTCGGTCTTTATGTCGGCCATTGTGGTCGCCGCTTACGCGTCGAAGCGGTAGCCGAAGCCGCGGACGGCGACGATCTTGTCGGCGATGGGCCCGATCTTGTTGCGCAGGTGGGAGAGCGTCACGTCGATGACCTTCGTCGTCAGGTCGATGCCCGAGTCGTAGCCCCAGACGTGCTGCAGCAGGAAGTCGCGCGTCAGCACGCGGCCCTTGCGGTAGACCAGGAACCAGAGCAGGTCGAACTCCTTCGCGGAGAGCGGAACTTCCTGCTCGCCGATGTGGACCTTGCGCGACGCGCGGTCGAGCTTGACGCCGCCGGCCTCGACCGAGGTCGGCTCCTCGCCCTTGCCGGCGCGGCGCAGGATCGCGGCGACGCGCGCGACGAGCTCCTCGGTGTTGAAGGGCTTGGCGACGTAGTCGTCGGCGCCGACTCGCAGTCCGGCGATCTTGTCGGCGACGTCCTTCTTCGCGGTCAGGATGATGACGGGCAGGGATCCGAGCTTCTCGTCATCCCGGATCTCGGCCAGAAGATCGACGCCGTCGCCGTCGGGAAGATTCCGGTCGAGGAGCAGCAGCTCGGGGGGCTGCTTCTTCAGACGCGCCCGCGCCTTCGCCAAGGTGTCGACGGTCTGGGCTTCGTAGCCCTCGCCCTTGAGCACCTCGAGGATGAGATCGGCCGTGGCGGCCTGGTCCTCGACGACGAGAATTTGCGCCTTGATCACCGGGCGAAGTTTAGCACATTCACAGAGGGATGTTGCCCCGGTTCTCGTGCGTTCCGGGCACCCGCTTGTCCTTGAGGAAGCGCAGGGCGCGCACGATCTTGTAGCGCATCAGCGAGGGCTCTATGACCTCGTCGATCGAGCCGGTCGACGCCGTTTGATACGGCGAGGCGAACTTGGCCGCGTATTCGGCCGTCAGCTTCGCGCGCAGGGCCGCCTTGTCGGCGTCCGTCTTGCAGGCCGCGATCTCGCGCGAGCAGAGGATCTCGATGGCGCCGGCCGGGCCCATGACGGCGATCTCGGCGCACGGCAGGGCGAAGTTGAAGTCCCCCTTCATGTGCTTCGAGCTCATCGCGATGTAGGCGCCGCCGTACGCCTTTCTCAATATCACGGTAATCTTCGGAACCGTCGCCTCGGCGTAGGCGAACAGGATCTTCGCGCCGTGGCGGATGATGCCGCCGTGCTCCTGCTGGAGGCCGGGCCAGTAGCCCGGGACGTCGACCAGGGTCAGGATCGGGATGTTGAAGCAATTCAGGAAACGGATGAAGCGCGCGGCCTTGTCGGACGCGTTGATGTCGAGCGCGCCGGCGGAGTGCGCCGGGTTGTTGGCGATCACGCCGACGACCTCGCCGCCCATGCGGCAGAAGCCGGTGACGACGTTCTTGGCGAAGCCGGCCTGGACCTCGAAGAACTTGTGCTCGTCGGCGATCTGCCAGACGATGTGGTGGACGCGGTAGGACTTGCGCGGGTCGAGGTCGCACATTTTCTCAAGAAGCGGAACCGACCTGCGGATCGGATCCGGGTTCGCGATGCGCGGCGGCTTCTCCCAGCGGTTCTGCGGAAGGTAGCTCAGCAGCTCGCGCACCTGGCGGAAGCAGTCGGGCTCGGACTTCGCGACGAAGTGGCAGACGCCCGACTTCGCGCTGTGAGCGTCCGCGCCGCCGAGGCCGTCGAAGGTGACCTCTTCTCCCGTCGCGGCCTTCACGACGTCGGGCCCGGTCACGAACATTTGCGAGATGCCCTCGACCATAAAAATGTAGTCGGTCAGCGCGGGCGAGTAGACGGCGCCGCCGGCGCACGGACCCAAAATCACGGAAATTTGAGGAATAACGCCGGAGCATTTAACGTTCCGTTGAAAAATCTCGGCGTAGCCGTCGAGCGAATCGACGCCTTCCTGGATGCGGGCCCCGCCCGAGTCCAGCAAGCCCACGACCGGGACCCGATTCTCGTAAGCGAGGTCCATGACCTTGACGATTTTTTTCGCATGCGCAAGGCCGAGCGAGCCGCCGAGCACCGTGAAGTCCTGCGCGTACACGCACACCTCTTTGCCGTTGATCTGGCCGAAGCCCGTGATCACGCCGTCGCCGGGGATGTCCTTGTCCTTCAGGCCGAAGTCCGTCGCGCGCGTGGAGACGAGAAGATCGAGTTCTTGAAACGTGCCTTCATCAAGAAGGTAGTGTATGCGCTCGCGCGCCGTGAACTTGCCTCGAGACTTTTGAGCCTCGAGACGGGCGGGGCCGCCGCCGGCGGACGCCTTTTCGACGGCCGCTCTCAGCTTGACGACGCTGGCGGCGGCGGGCCGGGGGCCTTTCGTGCTCTGATTCTTCACCGCTTCTATGTCCATAGTGGTTAGTCTCCCGTGTAGGCGACGGCGATGCGCGCCCCGTCCATGCCGTCGTAGTCCAGCCGCACGCGCGGCGAGCCGAGCGCCGCCCACGCCTTCGCGGGGACGCCCGTCAGAGTCACGCCGTCGGCTTCGGGGCGGACGGCGCGCGCGTCCGCGTCGAGCCCGAGCCCGAGCATTTTCAGGGCCGCTTCCTTCCCGGTCCACAGCCTGGCCTGCGCCTCGGGGTCCGACGGCCCCGCCGGGAGCTCCGAGGCCGACGAGACGAACGCGATCACCTCGGCCGGCCGCGGAACGATCGTCTCGATGTCCACGCCGACGCGGCGGCCGGGTGCTCCGACCGCGGCGGCCCCGCCCTGCGCGCAATGCGAAATCGAGAAGGACGGCGCGGGGGCCGGCGCGCCCTTGGGCAAAGCCAGGCGCGGGCGTCCGGCGTCGTCGTTGAAGACCGCGAGCTCGGAGGCCTCGGCTTCCCACCCGTATTCGCCGAGGAAGTGCGCGGCGAGCGCCCGCTTGGCCGCGAGGCGTCCCGCCACCCGGTCGAGCTTGCGGCGCTCCGGCAGGGCCTCGAGCTCGGCCAGCTCCGCGGGGCTGAAGCGTGCGCGGAGCTCGGCGGGCTCGGTCAGCATTTTTTCCGCCTCGAGGCGCGGGCAAAAAGCGAGGCGGTACGGCGGCCGGCCCGTTGTCATCTTGCCATTATACCTATTAGTTCGATTGACTTTACCCCCTCAGGACGGATACCATTGCTTTACTATGATGGGTCTATGGGCGGACGGCTGGTTCTACATCTCGTCGGCGGGGCTTCTCGTCAGCGGAATTCTTTTCTTCCTCCTCCTCGGCCAGTACCGCGTCGCGTCCGAGGCGGCCGACGTCACCGAGGGCGAGCAAGGCGCGGACAAGGAAGTGTCCACGCC
>JAQTNG010000331.1 GCA_028714015.1 Elusimicrobiota bacterium
AGGACGCCGTCGATGAGGCTATCAAGATGGGCGCGGCGTCGGTCAAGGCCGTCGTCATGCTCAAGCACGCCGACAACGAGATCGCGATCGACGAGACGCGCGACCACTGGTGGCATCGCCTGACGGCGAAGGCGTCGCCGGTCTGCCCCGCCGAGAAGCTCGACAGCGAGCATCCCCTCTTCATCCTTTATACGTCCGGCAGCACGGGCAAGCCGAAGGGCATCCTTCACACGACCGGCGGCTACATGGTGCAGACCGCCTGGACGACGAAGCACGTCTTCGACCTGAAGGAGACCGACGTTTTCTGGTGCACCGCCGACGTCGGCTGGGTCACCGGGCATTCGTATCTGGCGTACGGCCCCCTGCTCAACGGCGCCACCGCCCTGATGTACGAGGGCGCCCCGCTGACGCCCCAGCCCGACCGCTTCTGGTCGATGATCGCCCGGCACTCCGTGTCGGTCTTCTATACCGCGCCGACCGCGATCCGCACCTTCATGCGCCTCGGCGACGAGCACCCGAAAAGGCACGACCTGTCCTCGCTGCGCCTGCTCGGGACCGTCGGCGAGCCGATAAACCCGGAAGCTTGGCGCTGGTATTCTAATATCATCGGCGGCAAGCGGTGTCCTATCGTGGACACCTGGTGGCAGACGGAGACGGGCGCGATCATGATCTCCCCCCTTCCGGGCGCGACCGCCGCCAAGCCCGGCTCGGCGACCTTGCCGCTTCCCGGCATCGACGCCGATGTCGTGGACATGGCGGGTAAATCCGTGCCGCTCGGCTCGGGCGGCTATCTGGTCGTTCGCAAGCCCTGGCCGGGCATGCTGCGCTCGATCTGGGGCGACGCCGAGCGCTACCGGGCCCAATACTGGTCGCAGATCCCGGGTATGTACTTCACCGGCGACGGCGCGCGCAAGGACAAGGACGGCTACCTGTGGATCCTCGGCCGCATCGACGACGTGCTCAACGTCTCGGGCCACCGCCTGTCCACCTCGGAGATCGAGTCGGCCCTCGTCGGCCATCCGTTCGTCGCGGAATCGGCGGTGGTGGGCCGGCCCGACGAGCTGCACGGCCAGGCGGTCGTCGCGTTCGTCACGCTGAAGGGCGGCCGGGTGCCGTCCCCCGAGCTCAAGGAGATCCTGCGCGAATTCGTGGCGAAGGCGATCGGCTCGATCGCGCGCCCGTCGGAGATACGCTTCACCGACTCCCTGCCCAAGACGCGCTCGGGCAAGATCATGCGCCGGCTTCTGCGTGAGATCGCGACGGGCGGGGCGGTGAGGGGCGACGTGACCACGCTGGAGGACTTCGGCATACTCGCCAAGCTCCAGCAGGACGAGGAGTAGAACCCTGGCCGAACGGCTCCTCGTCGCGGCGGCATTAACGGCTGCGCTGTTTTGGGTCTTCGACGCGAAGCGCTCGTGGAATGCGCCGTGGATCGTGCGCCTCGTTCTGTTCGGTCTCTTGTCCTGGGTTTCTCTCGGCTGGACGGTCAACGTCCGCTTGTTCCCCGACGCGTTCCCTCTCGAGCTTCCCGCTTCCGAGGCTTTGCAGCTGCAGCTCGGCTCGGTCCTTCTGGGCGCGGCGGCCTTCGCCGCGGCGCGCGGCCGGCGAGGCCTGGCGGCCGGAGCGGCCTTCGGGCTGATCTCCTCGGCCGTCGGCTGGTGCGCCTCCCGCTGGCCGCAGCTCGCGCGCGCCGTCGAGCTGTGCGGCGGCGTATTCCTCGGCGTCGTCCTGACGACCTTGCTGACGACCGCGCTGGCGGCGACGCACGCGGCCCTCGCCGCGGCCTTGATCCGCGACGATTGGCGGCCGCTGTCGCGGCGCCTCGTCCTCTCGCTCGTCGCCGTCTGGGCGCTCGCCACCTTCGGCGCCGACGCCGCGCTGTCGCGCGTCTGGGGCTACGGCCCGCGCTCGCTCGCCGCGGCCGCGGGCGTGCCGACGAACGCCGCCTCGCGCACGCTCGCCGTCGCCTGGCTGTATCCGACGCGCAACCGCTCCTACCACGTCGACGCGCGGCGCATGTCCTCGGAGACGACGGACCTGGCGCCGGACAGCATCGACCGCATCGAGGCCTTCCTCGAACGGACGAGGTTCCGGGGCGTGTTCACTTCGGAGGCGCTCGAGGCCGTGCGCCTCGGCCGCCTGCAGTGGTGGGACGAGGAGCGCGCGCTCGACGCGCTGATGATTTCGGTCCCCGGGCGCGTTCATCCCGACTACCTGCGCGCGCTCGACCTGCTGCGCGCGGGGCCGGTGAGCGCCGAGCGCTTCGCCAAGCTCGAGCAGCTGTCGGCCGCGACCGGACGCCGCGTCGAGGGCTTCGAGAAGGGCTCCGACTCCCAGAGAATATTCGAGGGCTTCTCCGCGGCGTACGCGCGCTTCGGCGACGAGGCGAAGGCGCGCGAGTGGCTGACCCGCCTCGACGGGCTTTGGGCCGTCAGCGACAAGCGCATCGAGGTCGGCTCGCTCGAGGACCTGCGCGAGGGCCGCGTCGAGGGCTCGGCTCTGCTCGACGACCGCGGCGCGATCGGCCTGCGCGTGGGCCTGTTCATGGTCTGGCGCAGCTCGGCGACGCAAACGACCCATTACTGGCTGTCGGGCTCGCGCGTTCCCGATCAGGACGGCAAGTTCTACTTCGACGGCCTCGGGCCGGGCCGCTACGCCCTCGCGCTGCTCGGGCGCCCCGAGGACCTGCGCGGCTCGTTCGCCGGCCTGCCGGGCCTCTTCGAGGTGACCTACGAGCGCCCCGACGTCCTCCTCAACCCGATCCGCATCCAGCGCGAGCTCGAGCCGTCCGGCGATTCCTTCGGCCCCGCCGGCCTGCCCGAGGCCCGCGTCCCGATGGTTCCGGAACCCCCTCTCAGGCTCGGGCGTTAGCCGGCCCGGCCTCGCTCATGAATCCGGTCAATGTCCTCCTCGTCTTGACTCTGGCGGCCGCGCCGCGAGCGGAAGCGGGCGGGCTTTCCTTCGCCACGGAGAGCGTTCAAGTCGAGGCCCTGCCCTCGGCGCATGGCGAACGGCCGCGCTTTTTCACGGCGTTCATCAAGAAGCCCGTCGGAGGGAGGCCGCGACGGCTTCCGTCCTTGATCGTGCTGGGCGGCCTCGAGACCGGGGCCCGGTCCCTGGAGCTCATCGAGCCGGACCTTCCGGTCGTGCTGGCGGCTTTCGAATATCCCTACGCCGGACCGCGCCGCTTCCAATTCCCGCGGACTCTCGTTGACGGCCCCCGCGTGAAGCAGGCCGTGGCCGAAACGCCCTTCGATGTGCGGGCGCTGCATCGGTTTCTGCGAGCCCAGCCTTATGCGGATGCGGACCGCGTCTGCGTCGTCGGCGTCAGCTTCGGCGCGCCCTTCGCCTTGCGCGCGGCCGCCGACGACCCGGACCTCAAATGCCTCGTCCTCGTCCACGCCTTCGCCGACGTCGAGGGCACGTCCGCCGACCGCATGCGCCAGCTCTGGAGCGGCCGCCTAGGGCCGCTGGCACGGCCGGCGGCTTGGCTGCTCTCACGGCTGATGGTCGCGTCGCTCGCCCCCCCGCGCCCGGAAGAAGACGCCGCCCGCCTGCGCGCGGATCAGCGCGTGCTCATGGTCGAGGCCGGCGACGACACTCTCATTCCCGCCGCCTCGCGAGACCTTCTCTGGCGCCGCCTTCAAAGCTCCGGGGCCCGCGCGCGGCGCGTCGTGATGCCCGGAGAGCATCTTCTTCCCGGCTCCGAGGAGACCATCGCCCGCATCGTGACCGCCGTCGAGCGCTGGCTGTCGAACGAGGACGCGCGCGTTCGCACGCTCGAGCCGCTTGCCGGGAAGCGCCGCCCCGGCCGGGCGATCAAGCGTCGAGAATAAAGAAGAGCCATCCATCGCCGGAGGGCTTTCGACTGTTTCCTGGAAACAGTTGCGCCGAGATTTGGCCGCCCCCATAGGGCTCGTGCCGTATTGCGCCCACCCACCCTTGGGGCTCGGGCGTTAGTATAATCTCCGCGTGCCCGAAACCCTGACGCCCGCCTACGTCCGCGCCGAGCTGGAACGCCGCGCGTTCGCCGAGCTCAAGGCCGCGCTCGCCGCCTCCCCCTCGCGTCTCGGGAAGCTCTGGCCGAAGCTGGCGCCGCTCGAGCGCGCCGCGTGCTGGCGTCTGCTTCCCTCCGGCGCGGTCGCCGCCGCGGCGAAATCCCTGAGCGCCGCCGCCCGGTGGGAGGCGTACCAGGCCTCGTCCGTCGACTGCCTGGCGCCTTACCTCGAGGACGCGCCGCTGGGCGCCCGGAAGCATTTCCGCGCCCCGACGCGCCGCGAGGCCGCCCTGCTCCGCGCGGGCATCCGCTGATGATCGTCAACGCGGGCGGCGTCATCCTATCCCGGCGCGCGTTCGGCGAGTACGACCGCCTGTGCTCGGTGTTCACCGAGCACCTCGGAAAGATCCCGACGCGCTTCGTCGGCGTCA
>JAQTNG010000332.1 GCA_028714015.1 Elusimicrobiota bacterium
GAGGCTTGGCCGACGCCGAGGGGAACACCGAATCGGGAATCTCCGCCCACGGATCGTGCGTCGCGCCGCCGCCGACGGTGGTGCCCCACAGGCCGGCGTTGATCGAGTAGGCCGTCGTCTTCGCGGGCACGGTCACGCCCTCCTTGGCGAGGTAGTCCGTCTCCTGCTGGCGCGAGAGGCCCAGATCCCGGATCGGGGTGTGGACCTTCACGCCCGGCAGCAGAACTTGAAAAACCGCGTCAAAGCGCACCTGGTCGTTGCCCGCGCCCGTCGAGCCGTGGCAGACTCCGTCCGCGTTGATCTCTTTGGCGACGCGCGCGACCATCTCGGCCTGCAGCACGCGCTCGGCGGCGACGGAGAGGGGATAAACCCGGCCGCGGAGGATGTTCCCTTGAATAAGAGGCACGGCGAAGCGGGCGAAGACCTCGGCGCGGCCGTCGAGCGCGTAGTGCTTCACGGCGCCGAGCGACTTCGAGCGGGCCGCGATCACGGCCAGTTCCTCGGCGGAGAACCCGCCGGTGTCCACGGTCGCGGTGACGACCTCCGCGCCGAGCTCCTTCTGGAGCCAGAGGGCGCAGAAGGTGGTGTCCAGGCCGCCGCTGAAGGCGAGCACGATTTTAGGCTTCTTCATGTCAGTTGGTCATCCTCGATTGCAGAAATTCGATCAGGCGCTTCTGGGCGGCGGCGGAGTCTCCCGCCACGAAAACGGTGTCGTCGCCGGCGAGCGTGCCGACGAGGCCGGGCTGGGCCAGGCCGTCGAGGACGAGCCCGACGCGGGGGGCGGTGCCCGTTTCGCAGCGGATCACGGTCAGGTTCGGGCCGGCGGCGACGACGCTGCGCACGAAGGTGCGCAGCGGCATCTCGGCGTCGTGCGCGGCCTCGCCGCTCGCGGGACGGTACACGCCGCCGGCTTTCATGAGGCCCAGCTCGGCGATGTCGCGGGAGATGGAGACCTGCGTCGAGGCGATGCCGCGCTTCTTGAGGCACCGCACCAGGTCGTTCTGCGTGGCGACCTCCTCCTGCGTGATCGCCTCGAGGATCGCGGTCTGGCGGGCGGCCTTGCCTTCGGCTCGGTCTGTATATTTATTCATGGCGGTGAATAATTATACATAACTGGGCGCGCGCGTCAAGGGGAATGTTTTAGGCTCTTATTGCCGGCCGGTGCCGCGCGTAGTCGGCCGAGGTGTCCGAAAAGCGTTCCGGGGCTTCGTTTGCCGGAGGGCCCTCAGCCGCGGCGAGGCTCTTCGTCCGCCAGATCAAGCGTCATCTGGACCTTGCGCCGCGATCGAAGGTTCTTGATTCGGGCGGCCAGACGACGGGCCTGGTCCATGGTCCGCCGGACGAGGCTCAGAAGCCTGCGGCCCAGGCCGTCGCTCTGAACGCGCCGGGCCGAGCGAGCCGCGCCGGCGTCCGCCTTGCGCCTGCGCAGGATCTTCCATTCGCGGAGGTCTTCCGATACCAGCCCATGGAGCTCGACGAGCGTCTCCTCGCCGTACTTCTGGGTGAGCCCGGCCAAGGTGCTCGGGCTCGGGACGCGGTCCTGGCAGCCGATCCCGCAGAAGCTGCGCCACGGGATGGAGGCCGAGACCGCGTCGACCAAGGCTTCGTAGCCGAGCCGGTTCTTGCGGCGCAGGTACATCAGCCGCAGGTAGGTGGCCACGGGCAGGCCGCGCCGGCCGGTCTTCTCGTCGAAACGGCGCACGAAAGGCTCCATGAAGCGCTCGTCGCGCAGGAGCTCGTCGACGTGCGCGAGGTCCTCGGGAAGCGCGCGCGCCTCCTCCGGGATGATGGTGTCCCAGAGATCCGGGCCTTTGGACTTGAGCTGGAGCATGGCGCTTATTTTACCATGCGGGGCGCGTTGCGCTATTTCGCTTTCTGCGGGGGGCGGGGAACCAGCGGATCGTACCAGAGGCCGGCTCGGCGGGCCAGCGCGATGACGGCGAAGCTGGCTTCGGTGACGACCTTCTCCCAGGAGGCCTCTCCGCGCGCGATCTTGTCCAGGTCGTCCTCCAGGCGCGCGGTGTAGTCCATGTCGATGAAGTTGCCGGTGTAGTTTCGCACCAGGAAATCGCTGGCGGACAGGCCGAGGGGCGTGGCGTGAAGCTTTCGCTTCTCTTCCTTAACATAGCCCCGCTCCAGGATGACGCGCATGATGGCGGCGTAAGTGGACGGACGGCCGATGCCTTCGGCCTCGAGCTTCTTGATCAGCGAGGCCTGGGTGTAGCGCGGCGGCGGCTTGGTCGAGCGCTTGAGGGCGGCGATGTCGAGAAGGCTCAGCGGGTCGCCCGGGTTCAGCATCGGCAGCTCGCCGTCGCTCTCGTCGTCGTCGTCGGGCTCCGCGCCGTCCTTCTTTCCCTTGCGCTTGGTCTCCTCGGTAGCGTCCTCGCCTGAAAGCCGGCGCCAGCCGTCGAAGAGCAGGACCTTGCCCTTGGCCTGGAATATGCCCATGGGGACCAGGACGCCCTTCTCGGTCTTCCACGCGTCGGGCGCGCAAGCGACGTCGATGGTCGTGATCTGGTCGCGGCCCGGCGCCATCTGGCAGGCGATGAAGCGCTGCCAGATGAGGCGGTAGAGCTTGCCCGCGTCGCCGCCGACGACGCCGTCCGCGCCGGACTCCGGATGCGTGGGACGGATGGCCTCGTGGGCCTCCTGGGCGTTGGCGGCCTTGGTCGCGTGGACTATGGGGGATTTGGGCAGATATTCCGGAGGAAAATCCTTCTTGATCACCGCGCGCGCCTCGGCGAGGCCCTCGGGCGACAGCGCGGTCGAGTCGGTGCGGTGATAGGTGATCTTCCCGTCCTCGAACAAGGCCTGCAGGTGCTTCATCGTCGCGTCGGGGTTGAAGCCCAGGCGCACCGACGCGGCCTGCTGGACCGTCGCCGTCGTGAACGGCGGCGGCGGATTGCGCGAGGAGTCCCGGCGGTCGCAGGACAGCACGCGCCAGGGCACGGTCTTCGCCCACGCGACCGTCTTCTCGGCGAGCGCGGGGTCGCGCAGGCGCTGGCCGAGCGGGTGATCCTTCCAGGTGGCGAGCTTCGCGGCGAACGGCGGAGGGGAGCCGTTTTTCTCCAATTTCGCGGACAGCACGAAATAGTCGACCGTGTTGTGCTTGCCGATCTCCTTCTCGCGCTCGGCGACCAGGCGCAGGGCCACGGACTGCACGCGGACCGCGCTGCGCGCGTCCTTGGAGACCTGGCGCAAGGTCGGGCTCACCACCCAGCCGACGACGCGGTCGAGCACGCGGCGCGCCTGCTGGGCGTCGACGAGGTGCTGGTCGATCGGCCGCGGCTTGGCCATCGCCTTCTGAACCTCGGCCTTCGTCACCGAATGGAAAACGACGCGGCTGTATTTGTGCGCGCCGAGGAGCTCGCTTACGTGCCAGGCGATCGCCTCGCCTTCGCGGTCGGGGTCGGTGGCGAGGATGATCTCGTCGGCCTTCTTGGCCAGCTGCTCGAGCTCGCGGACGTGGCGCGCGGAGCGCTCGATCATCGCGTAGACGGGCTTGATCTTCCCGTCGACGAACTCGACCGAGAGGCCCCCGGCCGGGGGAAGGTCGCGCACGTGGCCGAACGAGGCCGCGACCTGGTAGGCGGAGCCCAGGAAGTCCTTGATCTTGCGGACCTTGTTCGGCGACTCGACGATGACCAGCTTCATGGCGAATGTCAGCGTAGCAAAACGGGCGCCACGCCTGGATTCCTCAACATTGAATTCACGAATCCGCTATAGGATGATCAGCCGCCGGATCATACACTGGGACAAGTTCACCTGCGCCGGCGAGGAGCTATTGACATGCCTAAACCTCTCAAGAAAAAAAGGGCCGTCGCTCCCGATCCGGTGCTCAAGTGCCCGACCGGCATCAAAGGCTTCAACCAGATCACAGGGGGCGGACTTCCTAAAAATAGAACCACGCTGATTTGCGGCGGCTCCGGCTCCGGGAAAACGCTCTGGGGGATCGATTTTCTAATCCATGGCGCGGCCCATTGCGACGAGCCGGGCGTCTTCATGTCTTTTGAAGAGACGGAAGATGAGCTCTACAAAGACGTGGCTTCCCTCAGCCTGGATTTGCAGAAGCTTGTTTCGCGGAAAAAAATACTGGTTGAAAGCGTCGTTCTGGATCGCCGGGACATCCAGAAAGATGCCTTCAACCTGGAAGGATTATTCGTCCGGCTGGAGCGCGCCATAGACGCCGTCGGCGCCAAGCGCGTCGTCTTGGATTCCATCGAATCGCTGTTCGCGGGCCTCACGGATCCCGGCATGCTTCGCCTGGAGATCAAGAGACTGTTTCGATGGCTTAAGAAGAAAAATGTCACGGCGATCATCACCGGGGAATCGGGGAAGGACTCTTATACCCGCCATGGCCTGGAGGAATACATTTCCGATTGCATCCTTTTCCTGGATAACAGAGTCGTGGAGCAAG
>JAQTNG010000333.1 GCA_028714015.1 Elusimicrobiota bacterium
GAAGCGCTTGATCACGAGCTCGCCCGCGGCCTCGTCGAGCGAGGCGTTGAAGTTCGGGAATTCCTGCAGAGCCTTGATCAGGGCCTTCAAGATGAAGGGCAGGAAGGTGAGCTTCACGCCGCGCTTCGCCGCCTCGGGCTTGAGCGACTCGCGCAAGGCCAGGACCGCGGTCATGTCGCACTCGTCGACATGGGTCACGTGCGCCACGGTGCGCTTGGACTGCTGCATCTTTTCGGCGATCTTTCGGCGAATTCCGGTAAATGGAACCGTCGTGTCTCCGTCCTGCCGTGAGATCGACACCGGCGGGTACCCGGACGAAGTCGTGGATGCAAGAACGGGTTCTTGTCGTGCCGTTGCCGTCGTCGCCGTAGGCGCCGCAGGCGCGGCCGCCGCGGCCGCCGCGGCCGGGGCCGCCGCCCGGACGTCGCCTTCGGCGATGCGCCCGCCGGGCCCGGTGCCTTTGACCTTCGACAGATCGACGCCGAGCGCCGACGCCAGATTCTTGACGGCCGGCGTGGCTTTGGCTCCCGAGTTGTCGTACGAAGCGACGCGCGACGGCGTCGCGGCGGCGAAGCCTCCGGCCGTGAACCCGGCGAGGTCGGTCGCGAGCACGCGGCCCTCGGGGCCCGTTCCCTGCACTTGCCCGATATCGATGCCCTGATCCTTCGCCATCTTCCTCACCATCGGCGTCGCAAGCACCTCGGAAGCGGGCTTGGACGGCCGCGGCGCCGCTGACGCGGCGGCGGCCTTAGGAGAATCGGCCGTAACGGCAACGGATGGAGCGCTCGTTCCGACGGACCCTTTAACGCCTGAATACGTGACGAGAGGTCCGTGCACCTTCACCTTTTCGCCCGGCTTGGCGTGGAGCTTGGCGATGGTGCCCGTTTTCGGCGACGGGATCTCGACCTCGGCCTTGTCCGTCAGCACGGCGGCGATCGGCTGGTGCTCCTCGACGACATCGCCTTCCTTGACGTGCCACTTCACGAGCTCGCCCTCGACGAGCCCCTCGCCGATGTCGGGCACGGTGAAGACAAACGCCCCGGAGCTTGCGGCTGGGCGCTCGGCGACGGCGACCGATTGCGCCGCCGGCGCCCTCGGCGCCGCGACGGAATTCTTGACGGCGACCTTCTCCGTCGTCGCGGCGGCGGCTGCGCCGCCGGCGACGTCGATGGAGGCCAGCGGCGAATGAACCTTGATCTTCTCTCCGGGCTTCCCGTAAAGCTTGATGATCTTGCCCGCCTTCGGCGACGGGATCTCCACCTCGGCCTTGTCCGTCAGAACGGCCGCCAGCGGCTGATGCTCGGCGACGGTGTCGCCGACCTTCACGAACCACTTCACGATTTCCCCTTCGACGAGACCTTCGCCGATGTCGGGCAGATTGAATTCAAAGTTCATGTTTCCTCTAGAAGCTCAAAGTTTTGCGCGCGGCCATGACGACCCGGTCCGCGTCGGGTATGTAGTACTGCTCGAGCCGAAAGAGAGGCATGCGGATGTCCCAGCCGCCCACGCGCGCGACGGGCGCCAGCAGGCGGAGCAATCCCCGCTCCGCGATCAATGCGGAGAGCTCGGCGGCCCAGGAGCCGGAGTTCGGCGCCTCGTGGGCGATGACGCAGCGGCCGGTCTTGCCGACGGAGGCGAGCACCGCGTCGAGGTCGAGCGGCGACAAAGTGCGCAGGTCGAGGATCTCGACCGAGGCGCCGTCCTCATTCTCGAGCCGCTCGGCGGCCTTCTCGCAGGTCACGGTCATGGCGCCCCAGGTCAGCAAGGTGATGTCCTTGCCCTCTTTGACGACGCGCGCCTTGCCGATTTCGACGGTGTAGCGGCCCGCGGGGACCTCGCCCTTGGCGGAGCGGTACAGGAGCTTCGGCTCGAAGAAGACGACCGGATCGGGGTCCTCGATGGCGGCGATCAGGAGGCCTTTCGCGTCATAGGGAGTCGACGGGATGACGACCTTGATGCCCGGGGTGTGGCAGAAATAGGCCTCGGGGCTCTCCGAGTGGTGCTCCGGCGCGTGGATCAGGCCGCCGTGCGGCGCGCGCAGGACGAGCGGCACGGACATCTTGCCGCGCGAGCGCGAGCGGATGCGGCCGAGGTGGCAGACCACCTGGTCGAACACCGAGGGCATGAAGCCGTCGAATTGGATCTCGGCGACCGGGCGCATGCCGGTGATCGCCAGCCCGATGGCCGAGCCCATGATGCCGATCTCGGCGAGCGGGGTGTCCACGACGCGGTCGCCGCCGTACTTCTTCCAGAGGCCCTCGGTGGCGCGGAACACGCCGCCGTTGCGGCCGACGTCCTCGCCGAGGATCATGACGCGCGTGTCCTTGGCCATGGCGACGTCGAGCGCCTCGTTGACCGCCTGAACGAGGTTGAGCGTCCGCGTCGCGGCGGGAGCCTTGGCGATGGGGGTCATGGAAACCTCCCCTCGGTGGGCGGCAGCTCCGTGAGGATCTTCGCGCCCCCCTTGAACTTCAGGAGCTCCTCGAGCTCCGCGCGCTGCTCGATCAAGGCGCGCGGCGCCTGAGCGTAATTGTCGGCGAACATGTTCAAGGGATTCGGCGCCGGAAACTCTTCGTAGGCCTTCACTTCCTGATTGATCCAGACTTCGGTGGCCGTCTTGAGAGCTCGCTCTTCTTTGTCGTTCCAAAGTTTCTTCGCAGTCAAAAACTTCTTGAACCGCGAGATCGGGTCCCTCTTCTTCCATGATTCGACTTCTTTGTCTTCACGGTAGCGCGTCGCGTCGTCGGCGGTCGTGTGATGGCCCATGCGGTAGGTTTCGCACTCGATGAGCGTCGCGCCTTCCCCTTTGCGGGCCCGCGCGACGGCCGACACGGTCGCCGAGTACACGGCGAGCGCGTCGTTGCCGTCCACCTGGATTCCGGGCACGCCGTAGCCCCAGGCTTTCTGGGCCAGGGTCTGCGACGCGGCCTGGCGCGACCGAGGCACGGAGATCGCCCAGCCGTTGTTCTCGATGATGTAGATCGCGGGCAGCTTGAACTGGCCGGCGAAGGTGAGAGCCTCGTGGAGGTCGCCCTTCGAGGAGGTCCCGTCGCCGCAGTAGGTGAGCGCCACGCCGCCCTTGCCCTTGAATTTCTGGCCCCAGGCGAGGCCCGCGACCTGGGTCAGGTGCGTGCCGACCGGGATCGAGAAGATCATGTCGTTGTTGCCTTCGGGAAAGTGGGTGCCGCGGTCGTCGCCGGCCCAGTACAGGAGGCCGTAGCGCATCTGCATGCCGCGCGCGAAGTACACGCCGCCGCCGCGATAAGTCGGGACCACCCAATCGGAAGGTTCAAGGGCAAGAGGCGGCATGCACTGAGTCGCTTCTTGCCCCGTGATCATCGGGTACGTGCCCAAGCGGCCGGAACGCTGAAGGAGGATCGCGCGTTCGTCAAAGGCTCGGATCTGGAACATGAGACGGTACATTTCGAGCAAAAGCTTGTCGGACACCTTCGGCATCAAGGCCTTATCGATGGTGCCGTCGACCGCCAGTATCTCGAGGCGCTTGATGTCGAGGGAGGCTACGGTCTTAAGAGGCATGGGTTTCCAGGTATCCCTTCATGAAAAGCTCGGCCGCGCGGTAGGACGACCGCACAAAAGGCCCGGAGGCGACATAACGAAAGCCGTGCTGCTTTGCGATCTCGCCATATCTTTTGAATTCGTCCGGATGAATAAACTCTTCCACCATGAGGTGATGACGCGACCCCGAGGGTCTTAGATATTGCCCGAGCGTCAATATCTCGACCCCGCTCTCTCGAATGTCGTCGAACGCCCGCAGGAGTTCCCCTTCCGTTTCTCCCAATCCGAGCATCAAAGACGTTTTGGTCGGCGTTTTCGGGCGGTAGGCTTTGGCGCGGGCCAGGACGTCCAGGGACTGGCGGTACCCCGCTTTGGCGTCACGCACCGTCGCCGTCAGCCGTTCCACGCATTCGACGTTATGGGCGACCACATCGGGACCGGCGTCCAGGACCGTCTCGAGAAGCCCCTTATCGCCCCGAAAATCCTGAAGCAGCATCTCGAGCTTCATGTCCGGACACACCCTTTTGATTTCGCGGATGCATGACGCGAGGTGGCCGGCGCCCTGATCGGGGAGGTCGTCGCGGCAGACCGTCGTCAAGACGGCATACTCGACGGCCATTTCTTTCAACGTCAACGACAATTTGACCGGCTCCTCGCAGTCGGGTGCCGACGGCTTGAGCGCGGTGGCGACGGAGCAGAAACGGCAGCCCCGCGTGCATGTATCGCCCATGACCATGAAGGTCGCGGTTCCCCCGCCCCAGCACTCGCCGATGTTGGGGCAGCGCGCTTCCTCGCAGACGGTCGATAGCCCGCGCGAGCGGGAGGCGTCCTTCAGGCGGGCGACGACGGGCCCGGTCGGAAGCTTGACCTTCAGCCAGGGAGGAAGGCGCTCCGCGG
>JAQTNG010000334.1 GCA_028714015.1 Elusimicrobiota bacterium
GAGCGCGTGCCCGAGGGCCTGAAGGCCGAGCTGAAGCTGACGAAGCGCGCCCTCAAGGAAGTCAACGACGAAGAGTGGGCGTACATCAGCCCAGGCCTCGACGTGAAGGAAATGCCGGACGGCTCTCTCGAGCCGACCGACTGTTTCGAAATCTCGCTCACGAATACACCGATGCTCGACGACCAGGACCGCCTCGCAGCGGATCGAGATGGAGGTTCGACCATGGACACGAAGAAATTCGCCAAGCTCGCCGGCGTCGCCGAGGACTCCTCCGAGGACCAGATCCTCGAGGCGCTCGGGAAGAAGCTCAACCCGGAGAAGCAAGCCGCGGGCGAGCTCTCGGACAAGCAGATCGAGGTCCTCGCCGAGCGGCTGCAGGGCCGGCTCACCGAGGGGATCCTCAAAGGCGCCGAGAAGACCGCCGAGAAGATGGTCGAGGCCGACCGCAAGGCGCGGCGCGTCGAGATGCTCCTCGAGCGCGCGATGAAGAACGGAAAGGCCGTCGCCGCCGACCGCAAGGTCACGGTCAACGGCAAGGAGTTCGACCCGCTCCGGATCCAGTGCGAGGCGGATCCGGACGCCTTCGAAGCCTGGGAGAAAAACGCCGTTCGCAAGGCGCCCGTCGCCGGCGCCTTCCCGCACGAGGACCTCCAGGACGCGATCACCGGAGACGAGCAGCTCCCGGGCGCGTTCGCAAAGGTGGACCTCGCGAACCACGACACGCGGCTCCGTCTCGATCGCGCGGCCAAGGCTCTCGTCGCGGCGAAGAAGGCCGAGGACTACTCGGCCGCGATGCTCACGCTCACGCGGTCGCAGTAAGAGCGCGCCCGCTCGTTTTCGAAAGGCTGAACCGAGGAGGACGACGACATGGCCTACACCGGAAAGCTCATCAACAAGCCCGGGCGCTCGCATTCGAAGAAGCCGGCGGCGGCGCTCGCGAGCGGGAACCGGTTCGTCACGCTCGACTCGGACCAGGAGAGCGTCGTGCTCTCCTCGGCCGACGACAACGCGTACGGCGTGATCCTGGCGCCGGCTCTCGCCGGGGAAGTCATCGAGGTCGTCAAGGGCGGAACGGTCCTCGTCGAGTCGGGCGCGACCGACATCGCGATCGGCGATTACGTCATGCCGGGCGGCTCGGCCGCGGGCACGGCGTTGAAGGCGACGACGGGCAAGGCGGTCGCCGGCCGGTGCGTGGCGTTCGTCGGCACCCTCGCAGCCGGAGACCTGATCTCGGTCGATCTCGACGACAAGAAGAGCCTCTTCTAGGACCAGCGCCGCGTTCGCGTCTGAACCGACAGCACAAGGAGCAAACCGATGGATAGCATTCGCCCAGAAGACGTCAGGCCGGACCCGATCGTCACCGAGTGGGCGATCCAGTACGGGGTCGGCGGTCCCTTCATCGCCGACGAAGCCCTCCCTCTGACGCCGCCGGTCAAGCAGCGCTCGTTCAAGTTCCAGACCTACAAGGCCGACGAGCTGAACGACGAGATCGAGACGCGCGTGGGGCCGAGCGGAAAACCGAACGAGGTGCGCTCGCAGAAGCCGACCTTCACGTCGGCCACCTGCGAGAGGAACGCCCTGGACGACTCGATGTCCGACGAGGTCCGGGACGCGCTGACCAACCCGCTCCTCGGCGGCGAGAGGCGCACCCGAAAGCTCACGCACAAGCTCCGGCTCGGCATCGAGAAAGCGGCGTACGCCATTTTCCACGCGGCCACGAAGACGACCGCGGCCGGGACGACTTGGGACAACGCCTCGGCGACGGCGCTCGGCGTCCGCAAGAACCTCGACGACGCGGCCGAGGCCATGGAGCTCCGCATCGGGAACTTCGAGCCGCACGTCGCGATCAGCGTCACGGTCGCGCGCGTCATCTCGCGGCTCGTCTCCGGCTACGTCGTGGCCGGCAGACCCGACATGTTCCTCGGTGGTCTCTTCCCGCAGGGGCTCTGGGGTTACACCTGGCACATCGCCGGGGCGCTCCAGAACACGGGGAACCCGAAGGCCGACTTCTCCCAGACGATCGCGCGCGTCTGGGGCGCCGACAAGGAGGCATACCTCTTCGCGACCGACACGAGCCCCGACCTCGAGAGCATGGCGTTCGGCTACCAGGTGCCCTATCAGCCGAACGGCGTGCCGTACCAGGGTTACACCTGGCGCGACCCACACGTCTCCGTCAAGAAGACGTGGTTCTCCGTCGACAACTTCCAGATCCCGCTCCTCGTCTGCGACGACGCCTGCCAGAAGATCACGGGGGTCCTGGCCTAAACCGAAAACGGCATCCCTCCGGCACGGGGGATTTCGTTGCCCCGACCCCTCCCGTTTCCGGGCTTGTACCCCGGGGGCGGGAGGGGCCGGACACTTTCCTCGGACCCGAAAGGAGACGCCGAACGTGAAGCTCAGAGCCAAGACCTCCGCGAGCGTCTCCCTCCAGCTCGGGCCGCTGATTGAACCCGGCCGCGACGTCGACTTCGGCGAGGGCGCAGAAGTACCAGAAGGGCTCCGCGCCGAGATCGAGGAGAACGTCAAGAAAGGTCTCATCGAGATCGTCCACGCGTCACCCGTGACCCCGCTGGCGCCGGCGGCCGAGACGAAAGAAACGCCGAAGAAGAAGAGCGGCCGATGAAGAAGCTTCTTTCGATCGTGGCCTGCGTCCTCTTCGTGGGATGGCTCTTCACCGGGGGCGATCCCCGCCTTCGCGAGCGAACGGCACGAGCGGACCACACGTCGACGACTCTCATGAGCGCACAGACGGTGGCCGGCGCGGGCCTCGCGACGGTGAGCTCGTCGGTGACACCCGCGGAGACCGGGAGCGAGCGCCACTCGTTTCAGTTCGTTCCGAGCGGGGCCGGCGTCGTCGTCCGCATCGACCAGTCGAATGACGGCGGCACGACGTGGACCCCCGTGCACATCTTCGATGGCGGCAGCGCGGAATGGTCCACGCCCTCGTGCGGCGCCTGTAAATTCCGCGCCTGGAAGATGGTGCTCACGTCCGCGAATGCGAGCGTCTATCACACCGTCAGCGGCCCGATCGTCCCGCTCGCGCCGACCTACACGGCGACGAGTACGCCGACGGTCACGCCGACGCCGACCGCAACGCCGGTGAACACGTCGACGCCCACACGGACGGCGACTACGACCATCACGCCCACCGTGAATACGCCCACGCCGACGCCGACGGTCACGCCCGACTGGCGCGCGATGACCCCGGCGGTCACGCCCACGAATACCCCGACGCGGACGCCCACGCGCACGGCAACACTGACCCCGACTGCCACGCCAACCTGATCGGAACGAAAAGGAGAGCCAGATGCTCACGCACACCAGGGTCCTCAAATACAAGACGGCCGAGGGCGTCCTCGCCGACACGTCGGACTCGGTGTCGGGCCAGGGCGGGTTTGCCTTCGACGACACCGTCGTCCACAACGCGACCCCCGCGAACTCGGAGATCGAGATCGCGTTTGCGTTCACGCGCGCGAACATGAAGTCCCTGCTGATTTCTGCCGGGGCGGCGGGCATCGTCGTTCGCTCGAACGAGGATCACACGGGTGCGCCGGGAGACACCGTGACGGTTCCGGCCGGTGGCGCGGTTGTCTGGAATACGAACGACCCGGCGGGCTCGAACCCGTTCAAGACGGCGGACGTGACGACGCTCTTCGTCACGAACGCGTCCGCCACGCTGGACACGAACGTCAAGATCCGGGTCCTCCTCGACGTCACGCCGTGAGCCCCAGAGCCTCGTGATACGTGAGGCTGGTTCTTCTCTGCAGGAAAGGAAAACGCAAGCGCCGCGCGAAGCTGCGCTTTGACGTCGGACCGTTCACGCGCCGCCACATCGAAACGCCCGAAGGAGTCCTCATGAAGCTCACCCTCACCGACATCGACCTCTGCGTCCTGACGATCGACCCTTCGAAGATCCTCGACAAGCGCGGTAATCCCGCGCCGCTCGACGGCGCGCCTTCGTGGGAGAGCTCCGACCCGGCGAAGGTCGCGATCGAGCCCGCCGCTGACGGGATGTCCGCCACGATCTCGGCGGTCGGTCCCCTCGGGACCGCGCAGGTCATCGTCAGCGCCGACGCGCGCCTCGGGCCCGACACGAAGACCATCACCGGGACGCTCGACGTCGAGGTCACGGCCTCCGAGGCCGCCACGATCGAGATCACGCCCGGCGAAGTCACGCCGCAGGCCTGAACGCCCATGCGTCACCGCTCGCTCTCGCTCGTCGCCGCGCTCGTCCTCGGGCTCTCGCTCGGGGGCGCGATAGGCGTTCCTCTCGTCCTCACGACCGGCTGCGCATCCACCGCGACTCCGGCCAGGAAGTCGTTCACGGCCATCGCCGACGCGGCCGAAGCGGTGAAGACCGGGATGCAGGTCTTCAACCAGCGCTATCAGGCCGGGCTCGA
>JAQTNG010000335.1 GCA_028714015.1 Elusimicrobiota bacterium
AGATGATGAAGCGCGTCGGCCTCCCGGCCGGCTCCTGGCAGGCGTCCGTCTCTCAGACCGGCGATAACGCCTTCGTGATCGTGCGCCCGCAGAGCCTGGCCAGCGCCATCCCTCATCTGCTCGAGTCCCTGCGCGATAATGAAGGACTGTTCGTCAACCCGAGCGACATCATGACGATCTCCCGCGACGAGGCGCTGCTCGCCGCCACCAGGGGCTCCGTCCAGACCGCCACGCTTCTCGCCCAGCAGGGCGCGGAGCTGGCCGACGCGTCCCTGGCGGCGATCCTCGGGCCGTACCGCGAGAACCGCCCCGGCGACCTCGCGGCCTCGGCCTCCAAGATCACGAGCTTCATCTACAACCCGGACCGCGTCGGCTACGGCGGGGGCGGCGGCAGCATCTACATGATGATGGGCCATGTCATGCACGCCGCGTTCAACTGGGCGGTGTGGAAGTACCGCAACGAAGGCGTGTTCCCGTCGGCCGACGACACCGTCGCGGCCGCCGAGAAGATCTGGCTCCACGAGGAGTCCGAGCGCACCGGCAAGAACATCGACCGCCCCGGCGAGAACCTGGCCGGGTTCCATGAGGTCATGAGGGGCCGGATGCGCACGATGCACGCGGTGACCGCCGATATTTTAAAGGTCTACCCGATCGCCATCGGCACCGAGCTGTCCAACATGCTCGTGTTCGACAACTACAAGAAGGGCGTCGCCGACAATCGCGACATCCTGCGCCTGATCTTCGACTTCGTCGTGGCGCGCGAGACGCCCGAGGGCCTCGAGGTCGTGGTCGTGGACTTCAAAACCGGCCAGACGCCGACCCTGCAGAACCTCGAGAAGGACACCCAGGTCCAGCTGTACGACCTCGCCGTGCGCAAGATGTGGCCCAAGATCTCGATTCCCTACGGCGCCCTCGGCGAGCGCCGCGTGGTGTCGGACTACAAGATCCGCTTCGTCTACCCGTCTTCGGGCTACCAGCCCATCCTCAACGAGTGGAGCCGGATCAAGTTCGAGCGCTTCCTGCGCAACGTGATGAACCGCATCCGCAAGCACAACGCCCCTCCGGCCTCGAAGCCGGAGGCGGAGCCCCAGCGCAAGCCCAAGGCGAAGGCCCCGGCCAAGAAGTAAGCTCCGGCGCGGCGAGACGGCCCCGGCGGGAGTTCCCGCCGGGGCTCTTGCTTTGGCGGGGAAGGGCGGCTACGATGGTCCTATGTCGCCTGATCCCGTGGAAAATAAATTCGGCGTGCATCCGGACGTGTTGAGGCTGGGGCTCGTGAGCTTTTTGACCGACCTCAGCTCCGAGATGATTTTTTCGGTCTTCGCGATTTTCTTCACGACGGTCGCGGGGGCGTCGGCGGCCTTGCTCGGCATGGTCGAGGGCTTCGCCGACTTGTCCGCGTCCTCATTGGATTACTTCGCCGGCTGGATGTCCGACCGGACCGGAAAACGAAAAGCCTTCGCTTTGGCCGGCTACGGCTTCTCCACGCTGGCCAAGATCATCCTGTTGATCTCCAGCTCGGTCATGGGCCTCGGCGTCTTTCGCGTCGTCGAGCGGCTGGGCAAGAGCTTCCGGGGGCCGCCGCGCGATGCCTGGCTTTCGGCGGTGGCCGGCAAAGCCACCAGGGGGTACGCGTTCGGCGTGCACAAGGCCTTGGACAAGGCCGGCGCCGTGCTCGGTCCGCTGATGGCGTACGGCCTGCTGTCTTGGCTCGGAGAGGGGGCCTCGACCTATCGGACGCTGTTCCGGGTCGCGCTCGTTCCCGCGGTGCTCAGCGTCGTGGTCCTGGGCCGCGTCAAGGATCAGCCCGGGGTTCAGCGCCGTCGCGAGAACATGGTCGAAACCTGGAAAGCCCTCAGCCCGCGATTCAAACGCTACCTGGTCGCGGCGGGCATCTTCTCGCTGGCCTATTTCAGCTTCGGCTTTCTGCTGCTGCGCGCGCACAGCGTCGGTTTCGCGGCCAAGGACATCGTGCTGCTGTACGCCTTGTTCAATGTCTCGTTCGTCGCGGCCGCGCCGCTGATGGGCAAGCTCGGCGATAAATTCGGAAGAGCCGCAATGATCATGCTGGGCTACCTGATCTACCTGGCGATGTGCCTCGGCTTCGCGTTCGCGGCCTCGCAGCGGCAGGTCGTCGTCCTGTTCATCGTCTACGGCGTGTTCTACGCGATCGATGAAGCCCAAAGCAAGGCGTTCATCGCGGATCTCGAGTCGGAGCGTCGCGCTTCCGCGATCGGCCTCTACAATTTCGCGACCGGCCTCATCTACCTGCCGGCATCGCTGATCGCCGGAGCGCTGTGGCTGATTCATCCGGCCGGCGCATTCCTCGCGTCCGCCGGCCTTGCCTTCGCCGCGCTCGCGGCGTTCGTGATCCTGCGGCCGGACGCGGGCTGACGGAAATCGCGCCCCTTCGGCGAGGGGGGGTCCCAGGGAGCCTAGGCCCCTTGTTGCCCCGGCGGGGGCCCGAGGGCCCACGCGCCCGGAACGGACTCCGGCTATCATCTCTATAGATGAAGATCACGCGACGCGTCCTCGCCGGCCTTCTCTCCTTCCTGACCCTCGCGTTCGCCCCGGGCCTGGTTTCCTATCAGGCCGCCGCGCAGGTCATCAACGGCGCGGCTTCCGGCCATGCCGGCGCGATACCGGTCGTTCCGAGCTTCGGCGCGAACGGCTCAGTCCTCGCCCCGCTGTCGCCCGCGATGGGCCTCTCCCCGAGCCTGACGGGCGGCTTCTCCGCTCCGGCTCTCGGCGCTCCGGTTCCGACCCTCTCCCGCCCCTCTTTCGCTCCGTCCGCCCTGATCCCTTCCGCCGTCAACGCCTCGGCCGCGGCGATCCCTTCGCTGCCTGTCTCCGCTTTGGCGGCGCGCCCGCTCGCCGCTGCGGCCATCGCTCAGCCCGGCGTCGAAACGCCGCGCGGCGGAGTCGCGGCTCCTTCGCAGGCCGCGGACGCGAAGACCCATCTCGCGCTCGCCGGCGAGCAGCTGTCCGCCGCCGCCGACGCCGAGAAGACCGGCATACTCGATTCGTTCTTCACCGGCGCCCGCACGATCTACGGCCGCCTGACCGGCGACAACTCATCTTCCGGTTCGATGGTCGCTGCGCCCGTCGGAACGGCCGTTGCCGATGAAGTTCCCGTCGCGAAGGCCCCGATCCTGTCCGCCTCCGCTCCGACGCCGGTCGCCCTCGTCGGCGCCGGCCTCCAGCCCGGCGACAAGTTCCTCACCGCCGCCGCGGTCGAGGAAAAGCCGCAGGTTCCCGCGCCCGCGTCCGGGGCGATCGACGCCGCCACCAGCGCCAAGGCTCTCAAGTGGATGTACATCCAGGACGCGATCAGCATGTCGGCGTTCATCCTGACCTCGATCGCCTATCCGATGATCGTGATTCCCGCCGTCGGCGCCGTGACCTACGGCGTGCTGATGGCCCTCGGCCCCCTGGCCGCGATCGCGCTCGGGCCGCTCTCCGGCATGATCTCGACCCGCTTCGCCCCGCGCGAAGGCCTGGCGATCCTCTCCGGCATCCGCGCCGTGCTGACCGTGGCCCTGCCCCTCCTGGCCCTGGCCGGGATGATCAGCTTCTGGCCGCTCCTGCTCGCCTCGATCGCCAACGGCTGGCAGTTCTCTCTCCTGATGACGAGCCGCAGCGCCTACACGCGCCGCTTCGCGATCACCGATCCGAAGCAGAGCCGAAGCGGGCTTCATATCGGAAACCTCACCACGATCGGCTTCTCGATCTACTTCCTGCTCCAGGTCCTGATGGGCTCGATCGGCCAGATCGGCGGGCTCGTCGATTCGATGAGCCCGATGATGCCGTTCTGGATCTCGGCGGCGGTGAACCTCGGCCTCGTGGGCCTCAACTACTGGAAAATCCCCAAGATCGCGAACTTCATCTCGAACGCCGCCGGCGCCGTGAAAGCCGCGGCCGAGCCGTTCGCGAAGAAGGCGGCGTCCTTCCTGAAGAAGTTCTGGAAGGAGATCGCGCTGCTCGCCGCCTCGGTCGGCGTGTACGCGTGGGGCCTGCCGCTGGTCCTGCCCCTCATCGGCACGGGCCTCGGCTCGCCGCTGTGGATCGCGGGGGCGCGGATGTACTGGATCTCCCGCACCGAAACCTTCAAGTCGGTGATGTCGACGCCCAAGATCCGCAACGCCCTGCTGCTGTCGGCGCTGGCCGCCGGCCTGATCTACCCCTTCCAGAACCTCGCGATGCCGCTGATCGCCGCGTCGCTCGGCGCCAAGGCCCTGATCTACGGCCAGCTGCTGGGCGCGTTCTTCTTCGGCCAGCTGCTCTCCAACGCGAGCATGGCCCGCCTCCCCGAGGTCAAGCTCCCGTTCACGACGAAGAAGAACGCCGCCGAGCGCATCCTCCA
>JAQTNG010000336.1 GCA_028714015.1 Elusimicrobiota bacterium
GACGAGCACGCGCTCGCCGCCCTCGATCTCGACAGCCCCGGGCCCGCGGCCCTGCAGATGATGGCCTTCCATCCGCTCGGCACCTGCGGGGCGGGCCGCGTCGCGGATTGGGACCAGCGCGCGGGTCCGGGCGTGATGATCGCCGACGGCTCGGTGGTGCCGGAGAGCCTGGGCGTGAACCCGCAGGTGACGATCGCGGCCTTCGGCCTGCGCGCGGCCGAGACGCTTTTGGGAGCGGCGGCATGAAGCCCGACGATAACCGCCGGGCCACGGCGCGCGAATATCTCGTGGGCGGCACGGCGCTGGCCGCGGCCCTGGTCGTCAACCAATTCGCGGGGAGAATGGCCGACGCCGCCGGCGAGAACGCTTACACCTCGCCCGACCTCCTGCTGGGCTGGCTGCCGCACTGGGACACCTCGGTCCTCTTCATCTACGGCTTCACCTTCCTCCTCGCGTGGCTCTTCTACGCCGGCTTCCGCTACGAGCGCCGCCGCGCGCCCCGCATACTCTGGGCGTACGCGGTGCTCGTGGTCGTGCGCTCCTTCTTCATCATCCTCACGCCGATGCGCACGCCGCCCGACCACGCCGTCGTGGCCGGCGACCCGCTCTTCGCGATCTTCGGGCGCTTCCTGACCTTCAAGCACGACCTCTTCTTCTCCTCGCACACCGCCACGCCCTTCCTCGCCTTCCTGCTCTTCCGCGGGCCGTGGGTGCGCCTGAGCTTCCTGGCCATCTCGCTGCTGATGGCCGCGACGGTTCTCATCGGGCGCTTCCATTATTCCATCGACGTGTTCGCCGCCTTCTTCATCACCTACGCCGTTCACAAGCTCGAGGCCCACAAGATCCAGCGCGTCTACGAGCTCCTGACCGGGGTCCGGCGCGACTGAGCATGCCCGTCTACGATCTTGCCGTCATCGGGGGCGGCATCGCCGGGCTGGGCGTCTTCGAGTGCGCCGGCCGCGCGGGCCTGAAGGCCGTGCTCCTGGAGCGCGGCGCGCCGGGGCGGGCGACGACCGCCGTCACCAGCGGCCTCCTGCACGGAGGCCTGCGCTATCTTCCCTACGACGCCGGCACCTCCTGGCTCATGTGCCGCGAGATCTCGCGCCTGCGGCGCGAGCGCCCCGACCTCCTGACGCGCCAGGCCTTCCTGTGGCCCGTCTACCGCGGCGAGCGCCTCGGCCTGGGGCTCGTGTCGGCCCTTCACGACGAGTACGATCTTTTCGCCCCCCTGCGCGGCGCGCGGCTCCACGCCCGCCTCTCGCCCGGCGAGGCCGTCGCGGTTCTGCCCGGATTGAAGCGCGAAGGGCTTCTCGGCACCGTGGCCTTCGACGAGTGGCGCGTCGACGTCCCCGGCCTCGTCGCTTCGCTGGCCCGGTCCGCCGTCGCCGCGGGCGGCGAGCTGCTGGAAAACGCGCGCGTGCGCGCGCTGAGCGTGCGCGCCGGGAGCGTGGCCGCGGCGACGCTCGAGGACGGGCGCGAGATCGAAGCCCGGACCTTCGTCAACGCCGCCGGGCCCTGGGCCGAGGAGGTCGCGCGGCTGGCGGGAGCGGCGACGGTGCGGCTGCGCCTGCGCAAAGGCGTTCATCTCGTCATCGGCGGCGAGCCTCCGCCGCACGGCCTCATCTTCCCCGGTCCCGGCGGGCGCCGCATCGGCGTGTACCCGCGTCTCGCGGAGACCTGGGTGGGCCCCACCGACGAGCCTCATGACGGCCCGCCCGACGCCGCCTCCGTCACGGCGCGGGAGCAGGAGGACCTGAGGCGGTCCCTGTCCTTCGTTCTTCCGGATCTGGCCGCCCGGCCCTGCCGCGGCGTCGTGGGTCTTCGTCCCATACCCCATCAGGCCGGCGCCGCCTTTCTTCTCTCGCGCGAACACCACATCTTCGACCACGCCGCCGAGGGCCTGTCCAATTTCCTCACCGTCGCCGGAGGCAAGCTCACGACCTACCGTCCCATGGGCGAGGACGTTTTGGCCTCCGTCCTGGGAAAGCTCGGGCGTCCGGCCCCCGAGCGAGCCGCCGAGGGAGAGGAGCGCGGCCTGCCGTGGTCTTTGGTGCGCGCGGGCGGCCTGGCCGCGTCCGCGGGGTTGCTGTCCTATTTCGCCGTCCGCCGCGCCTTCGCCGGGCGCGGCCGCGAGGGCTGGTCGGCGTTCACGGCGGAGGAGCGATGAGTCCGGCCTTGTCGCTCGACGACCTGAAAAGGACCCTCGGCCCCGGAGGGCTCGTGACCGGCGCGGGGCTGCGCGCCTACGCCCGCGACTCCTGGCCCCAGGCCCTGGGCTGGAGCGAGGCTCAAATCTCGGCCCACCTCCCGTGGGCGGCCATGCGCCCCTCCAACGAGGAGGAGGCCGCGGCGGCGCTGGCCTGGGCGGCCACGCGCGGCGTCGCCCTCGTCCCGCGCGGCGCGGGCTCGGGCGTGCTGGGCGCCTGCGTGCCGGTCCGCGAAGGCTCGGTCGTGCTCGACGCCACGCGCCTGCTGGATTTCGAGCTGCGCGCCGATTCGTCCGAGCCCGTCGTGCGCGTCGGCGCGGGCTGGCTCGGAGGCGACCTCGAGCGGCGTCTGGACGCGCTCGGCTGGTCGCTGATGAATTTTCCGCAGTCCCTGGAGGATTCCACCGCCGGAGGGTGGATCGCGACCGACGCCTTCGGCCAGCTCTCCACGCGCTACGGCGGCGTGCGCGCCCAGGTCCGCGGCGTGCGCGTCGCGGGCCTCAACGGCGCCGTGCGCGCGGAGGCCGCCGGCCCCCACCTGGGAGCGGAAGGGACTCTCGGGGCGCTCACCGAGGTGACCTTGCGCGTGAGGCCCAAGCCCGCCTCGCGCCGCTTTTACGCCTACGAATTCCCCGGCCCCGAGCCCGCCCTGGCCTGGGCGCGCGAGGCCATGGCGAAGAACGGCCCGCCCTCGGTGCTCCGCCTGTACGGCCCGGTCGACGCCTTCTTCAACGGCCTCAAGCGCTCCGGCGCCGGCTCGCCCGCCGGGGCCCTGCGCTCGCGCGTCGAGGCCCTGCTGCTCAAGCGCACCGATTGGCTCAACGCCCTGACGCCGCTGCTGGGCGAGAAATGGCTCGCGGTGGCCGTCTATGAAGACGAGGCCCCGTTTCTCGACGCCGCCCCGCCTCCCGCGCGCGAGGCCGCGGACCTCGGCGAGGGTCCGGCCTCGCGCTGGTGGGCTCGGCGCTACCACCTGAGCAAGGAGCGCCTGGAGCGCACCTTCGCCGCGGGCGGCTTCGTCGACACCGCGGATTTCTGGGCGCCCCTGGAGCTGATGCCGGGGCTGGACGCGGCGGTGCGCGCCGCCCTTCGCCCCCACGCCCTGGCCTTCTCGCACCTGTCGCACTTCGACGCCGCGGGCGCCTGCCTGTACGTCACCTTCGCGGGCTCGGGCGGCGGCGAGCGCCACGCGCGCGCCTGGACCGCGGCGCTCTCGGCGGGAGCGGCCGCGGGCGCGTCCGTCAACCACCACCACGGCATCGGCCTGGGCAAGCTCTCCTGGATCCAGAACGCCTGGGACGCTCCAAGGCTCGCGGCGTGGCGGGCCCACAAGCTCGCGCGCGATCCGCACGGCCTGCTCAACCCGGGGAAGATATGCCCATAGGAAAAACCAGGATCTACGCCCACCGCGGCGCGATGAGGACCTCGCCCGAGAACACGCTCGAGGCCCTGCGGCGCGCCAAGCAGGAGGGCGCCGACGGCATCGAGCTCGACGTTCAGCTCAGCGCCGACGGGGAGCTCTTTATTTTTCACGACGACAGCGCCCTGCGCGTGTGCGGCAAGGACGCCCCCGTCGCCGCGCTCAAGTGGCGCGAGCTCAAGGACCTCAAGGTGTTCGGCAAATACGCCATCCCCCATCTCGACGACGCTCTCGAGGACATGTCGAATTGGGCCGGGGCCGAATTGTTCCTCGATCTTCACCAGCCGAGCGTGCCCCTGGCCGAGGCCGCGGCGCGGCGCGTCGCGTCCTCGCCGGTCCGGGAGCGGACCTTCCTCCTCGATTTCTACAAGAGCCGCCGCCTGCTCTTCGCGGCCAAGAAGGCGGCCCCCACGGTGAGGATCGCGGTCATGCCCGGGCCGCCCTGGGACACGAAGGCCTCCTGCGACATGGGGGCCGAAGCCATCTCCTTGGGCTGGGACGGCAAGCTCACCCGCGTCCTCTACCGCGCCGCCTGCGCGGTGTACGACCTGCCCGGCGAAGTCAAAAAATCCAAGGAGCGGGGCGTGTCGGTCAGCGGCGGCGTCGCCAACGATCCCGGCGCGGTGCGCTACTTCGTCGCGCAGGGGGTGGACGGCATCTGGACGGAGGATCTCGCCATGGCCCGGCGCGCCCTCGAAAACAAACCCTAGCAGGAATGTTGCA
>JAQTNG010000337.1 GCA_028714015.1 Elusimicrobiota bacterium
CCATCCTCGCTGTAGAGAAGATTGCTCGCGATGAAGCGCCGTATCGCGGCCTCGATGGGCAGGTCGTACATGTTCATGTCCATATCAATAGCCTCCGTTTACGCGTAGACCGGCTTGGCGGCGTCGAGGATCGGCGGGCTCAGCCGCAGGTACTCGGTGGTCCGCTGCTTGCCCTCGATGTCGTCGAAGACCCGCTGGATCTGGACCTCCGGCAATCCCATGCACAGGGCGACCTCCGGGACGGGGATGCTGTTCTCCCGCGCGAACCAGATCGGGTCCAGGGTCGAAAACGGCAGCCGGAAGAAGAACTCCTGCTGGTCGCAGGGAGCGCTGTAGGTGTCGGTCGTCGGCGTGCGCCGCTGAATGCTTTCCGGCACGCCGAGGTGCCGGGACAGCTGATACACCTGGGTCTTGAACAGGTGCGCGATGGCCTGGATGTCCACTCCGCCGTCTCCGTGCTTGACGAAGAATCCCTGGGCGTGCTCGTTCTTGTTGGACGTGCCGATCACGGCGAATTGGCGGGCCTCGGCGTGGAAATACAGGACGCTCATGCGCGAGCGCTGCTTGAGGTTCGACGCGGCCACGATCTCCAGAAGCTCGCGGGGCCCGAGCGGCCGGGTCTCCTCGCGCCCGCCCGGAGCGACGACCGTCACGGAATAGACGTTGAACGTCCCGGCCTCGAGGAGGTCTTGAGGAAGCACGATCTTGGCCTTATAGCCCTTGGCCGCGTCGTACTCCGGGAACACCCGGCGGATGGCGTCGTCGCGGCGCTGGTAGCAGCGGAAGCCTTCCAGGGCCTCGGTGATGTCCTCCAGCAGGGGCTCGACGCCGAAGCGGGCGGCCAGGTCGCGCGCGAGCTTTTCGCTGATCGGGTCGGAGTCGCGGTCCGGCATCATCACCGCCGTGACGTTGGCGGCGCCGAAAGCACGCACGGACAAGCCCAGAACCACGGCGGAGTCGATCCCGCCGCTGATTCCGACCACGGCTCCGCGGCGCTTCATCTCGCCGCGGACATTGCGCCGGAGGAACCCCACGATACGGTCCGTCTCCACGGCCGGATTTATTTCGACGATGTTCTGGTTGAAGCGCATCATGATTTAGCCTCTCTGCTGACCGGCATTCACCCGGCAGATCTTCACCGGGTCCTTCGCGCCAAGCGGCGGCGACCGCCGAAAATTCTTCACGAACAGGTGGTGGACGAGCTGCGTCGAGAGTATGCCGGCCAGCGCCATGTCGTCCGTCTCCCCGATCGGCGCTCCGCTTTGAATCTTGCGCACGAGCTGCGCCACCGTCGCGGGCCGGAACAGGCCGGCGTCCGCGAGCGACCGCTCGCCGAGCAGCTCCCGGACGTAGTCCGGAGCGCCGTCATGGAAGAAGCTGCGATGAACCGGCGCGCGATACGGGCGCTTGGGGCGGCTGCGGATGAGGTCGGGCAGCCACGGCCGGGCGGCGGCTTTGAGCAGGTGCTTCTCGCGCAGGCAGCGCATCTTCAGGCGCGGCTCGAGGCGGTTGCAGAACTCGGTCAGCCGGACGTCGAGAAACGGGAAGCGCCCCTCGATCGAATGGGCCATGCCCATGCGGTCTCCCTGGGAGGACAGCAGGTAATGCGAAAGGAAAATGCTGATCTCCAGGTGCTGGGCGCGGGCCAGCGGCCCCCATGCATGGAAATCCCGCGGCATGCCGGCGGATAGATGGTCGAAATGAGGCTTCGCCGGCGTCTCGTCGTTCAAGAAGCGCCAGGTACGCAGGTTGTTGCGCCAGCGCACCGCGTGCGAATACCAGGGAGACTCCGTGTCGCCGAGCCCCTCGCCGAAGAACGCCGCAAGCACCTCGTGGTGGGTTTGCGCGAGGCCTCCGATGTCGGGATAAAGCCGCCGAAGGAGCTGGGAACGCCATTTCGTCTGCGGCTGGCGCGCCCAGAACCGGCGGACCTTGGCTTCCTTGAAAATATCGTAGCCGGCCAGGAACTCGTCGGCGCCTTCGCCCGTGAGGACGACCTTGAAGCCCCGGTCGCGCACGAGCTTCGAGAGCAGGAACATGGGAGCCGGAGCCGTCCTCATCATGGGGACCTCGGCGTGCCAGACGACCTCGGGGAAGGCCAGGCCGATGTCCTCGTGCGTCGCCCGGATCACGTGATGCTCGGTCCCCAGGTGAGCGGCCATCTCCCGCTGGAAGGAGCTCTCGTCGAACTTCGCGTCGCTGAAGGCGATCGAGAAGGTCGAGAGGCGGCTCGCGCCGCTGCCCCGCACGATCGAGGCGATGGCGGAGGAATCGAGGCCGCCGCTCAGGTACGCGCCCACCGGCACGTCGGCGCGCAGCCGGATGCGGCAGGCGTCGGTCAGAAGGGCGCGGAACTCCTCGACGACCTCGCCGAAGGGACGCGCGGCGGCGGCCTGCGCTTCATCGGGGAAGCGGTTCGCCCAATACTGCTCGACGCGCGTGCCGCGCTCGTCCGCGGTGAGATAATGCCCGGGCGGCAGCTCGACGATCCCCTTGAAAACCGTGTGAGGCGCCAGGGGCGCCCAGAAGAGGAAGACCTGCCGGACGACGGACGGATCGATCTCCGCCCGCACGCGCCGGTCGCTCAGGATGGATTTTATCTCGGAGGCGAATATCAGGGTCCGGCCGGGCGTCTCGGTGTAGAACAGCGGCCGCACGCCGAGCCGGTCGCGGCCCAGGAACAGACTCCGCCGTTTGGTATCCCAGAACGCGATGGCGAACTGGCCGTTGAGACGCTCGAGGCAGCGGGGGCCGTAGCGCTCGTAGAGGTGCAGGACGACCTCGGTGTCCGTCGCCGTCCGGAACCGGTGGCCGAGAGATTCGAGCTCCGCGCGCAGCTCGATGTAGTTGAAGATCTCCCCGTTGAAGACGATCCACAAGGAGCGGTCCTCGTTGGCGATGGGCTGCCCGCCGCCGGCGAGGTCGATGATGCTCAGGCGCGCGCTGCCCAGCCCCGCCTCCCGGTCCAGAAGGACGCCGAACTCGTCCGGGCCCCGGTGGCGCAGCATCGCCAGCATGCGCCGCAGATCCTCCTCGCGGGCGTGCTCGCGCCTGGAGCGGTCGAAGACGCCCGCGATGCCGCACATCAGCGCAGATCCATGCGGCGCAGCTTGCCCGAAGGGGTCTTGGGGAGCTCGGTCACGAACTCGACCACGCGCGGAACCTTGAAATCCTCTAGATGCCTCTTGCAATGCGCGATCACCGCGGCCTCGACGAGCCCCGCGCCGGGCGCCACGAGGAACGCCTTGATGGCCTGCCCCAGCTCCGGGTGCGGGATGCCGATGACCGCCGCTTCCTGCACCCCGTGGAGCTTGTACAGCACGTCCTCGGTTTCGCGGGGAGAGACCTTCTGGCCCCGGCTCTTGATGATGTCGTCCTTGCGGCTGACGAAGTAGAAATAGCCCGCCTCGTCGGTCCGGAACAGGTCGCCGCTGTAGCAGAGCCGCTCTCCCGCGAGCGGACCGGGCCTGAAGCGCAGAGCCGTCTGCTCCGGCGACCGCCAGTAGCCGCGCATGACGTGCCGGCCGCGCACGACCAGTTCGCCGACCTCGCCGGGGCCGACGCGGCGGCCCTCCTCGTCCTCGAGCCAGAGCTCGGTGCCGTCGAGCGCGCGGCCGGAGGACGACGGGCGCGCGTCCACCTGATCCGGCGGCAGGTACATCGTCCGGGCGACCTCGGTCAAGCCGTGCATCAGATACAGGTCCGCTTTGGGAAAAAGCAGGCGCACGCGCTTGACCTGCTCGACCGGGAGCCCGGCCGCGGCGTTGGTGAGGTAGCGCAGCGCGGAGAGATCGAGGCCCGCAAGATCCATGCTCAGCAGCCTCGCGTAGATGGTGGGGACCGCGGCGAACCCGGTCACGCGCTCGTGAGCCATCTTCGCCAGAACGAGATCGGGAAACGCGAAGGACTCCTCGAGAACCAAGGTGCCGCCGGTGAGGAACATCGCCAGCAGCTGATAGAGCCCGTAGCTGAAGGCCAGCGGCAGGACGCTCAGGACGACGTCGCGCTCCGTGTTCCCGAGGTAGCGCGCGATCGCGTTCGCGGCGAAGAGCACGTTGCCGTGATCGCACATCACGCCTTTCGACTCGCCGGTCGTGCCGGACGTGTAGATGAGGCAGGCGAGATCCAGATCGATGTTCCCGGCGGCGGGAGCCTTATCCGGGAACGACGCCTGGATCTCGGAGAAGTCGAGCAGGAGCGGGTCCTTCGGACGTAGCGCGCCCCCGCAGGCGACGACGGCGCGCAGCGAGCCGGCCTCCTCCTTCAAACGCTCGAGGAGGCCCTGCCTCAGGGCGGCGACGTCCAGTATGACGGCCGAGGCCGAGCAGTCGTTCAGGACGG
>JAQTNG010000338.1 GCA_028714015.1 Elusimicrobiota bacterium
GTCCTGGGGCACCTGCCGCACCCGATCGTGGCGCGGGCGGCGCAGGTGCTCGACAAGGTCGCAGTCGACTTGGCGAAGGCCAATGGGGTCGAGAAGATGGACCGCAACGCTCCCGTGGTGAAGATGTTTGCCTGGAGCCGGGCCCGCAACCAGCTGAAGCGCGAGCGGCGCGCGGCGAGGGGGTAGTCGTGAGAGGCATCACTTTCCTCGCGTTGTGCTTCCTCGCGCTCGCAGCGTTGATCGCCGTGGGCATGGAGATCGACGCCCGATCCTGTCACTCACGTTGGGCTGGGTCCAACATGCGGTCTCGGTGGTCGGTGATGGCCGACTGCCAGGTCGAGGTGGCGCCAGGCAAGTGGATTCCTGAGAAGAGCTACCGGGAGATCCCATGACAAAAGGCGCGATCAAGCTGGACGAGGACGTCCGGGCGGCCCTGAACGCGGCCGACATCTTCCGACATACCTCCTCCTGGGGGCTGCGCCTGACCGAACAGCTCGACCGGCCCACTTACACCAAAGTCAACAAAATCCTGGAGGTCGCGGGTGGCAAGTGGAACCGCGGCGCGAAGGCACACTTGTTCTCCTCCGACCCACGGGAGATCCTGGGGCTGGCGGTCTCGACCGGCGAGGTCGTTGACAAGAAGCGGTCGTTGGGCCAGTTCTTCACGAACGCGGCTCTGGCCGGCGAGGTCGCGATCCTGGCGGGGATCACCGAGCGCGACACCGTGCTGGAGCCCTCGGCCGGCGGCGGCTCGTTGGCGCTGGCCGTTCGTGAGAAGTTCAACGTCGACCCGGTGTGCGTCGAAATCGACTCGCACTACTGCGACGTGTTGCGGGAATACGCGTTCGCGGTCATCAACGAAGACTTCCTGAAGCTGAGGACCGAGATCGGCCAATTCGACGTGGTCATCATGAACCCGCCGTTCCTGGGGAACGAGTACATCAAGCACATCCTGCGCGCCTACAGGGAGTTCTTGAAGCCTGGCGGGCGGCTGGTGGCCATCGCGCCTTCGGGCGCAGTCACGGGCACAACGAAGCTGCACCGCGAACTCAGGCAGGTGATCGAACAGTCTGAACTCGTTCTTGACGACTCCCCGGCGGTTCGAGCGCTGCCGCCAGGCACATTCACCGACGAAGGCACCGAGGTCCGCACGGTGCTGATTCGGGTGACGAAGCCGGTGCTGTGAAGAAACCGTCACCATATTTCCAGACTGGCAGAAAAGCCATAGGAATCTTGAAGATGACCCCTCCGTCAGAGCCGATGGGCCGCCGACTCATCTCTTCCGACGAAGGCGTCATTGCCGAGAAGCAGCACCACCGGCCGTGCTCCGACTGCCCGTTCGCCCGCACGGCTCTGCCAGGCTGGACCGGCTCGGACACACCCGAGGAGTACGTGCAGGCGGCCCACTCCGAGTCTCGGATGGAGTGCCACACGCTGCTCGGGGCGCAGTGCGCGGGCGCCGCCATCTACCGCGCCAACGTCTACAAGCTGCCGAGCGACCCGGACCACCTGAAGCTACCGTCCGACCGGGAGCGGGTGTTCGCGAGCCGAAACGAGTTCCTGGATCACCACGAAGGAGCAGACGATGGGATCTGACCGCTGCCTCCCCGACGTCCTGGGCAAGATGATCGCTCTTATTCCCAGAGACAATCAGCAGTGGGCGGGCCTGATACACGGCCTTGCCTCCGTGCGTGAGTCAGCCTCATTCGCACCCCCCGAAGCGCAGCAGATGTGGTGGAGGAGGGGCGCGGAGGAGATGGGTGCCTACCTGGGACAGGGCGAACTAACGGTGCCCTGGCAGGTTCAGATCGCCAACATCTGGCTGGACCGAGAGTCAGCTCCGGTTGATAGTACCCACAATGATCTCGAAACCGAGCCGATCCACAACTGGTTCGAGCTGTCGTACGCCCAGTACTTGACCGTACCGCGCTCGGTCTTGCAGTCCATGCCGGCTGAGTGGCAACGCCGATTCGTCGAGTGCCTGGAGGAGCTTGATTCGACCTTCGACTGGCGCCCCGAGGGCGGCCGGTACTGGGTGAAGCTGAAGGACGACCGGGGCCGCTACGTCACGGACGAACTGGCCGACTACGAGCGCGGGCGGCGGCGTGTGAGCAACCGAGACAATAGGATTGGGAGGGCACGATGAACTGGCACATCGCCACGGCACTTCTGATGGTAGGATTCATGGCCTGGCTGTACGAACTGTGGAGCCCGACCGGGATCTACTGGTGGCTGCGCAAGAAGTTCAGGAAGTTCGAAGGACTACGGCGACTGGCGGACGGCCCACCTGGATCTGCCTACAACTACAGGGTCGAGACCGTCACTATTGGCGGCGGCGGAAGTGGTGGTAAGGATCCTTCGACCAGCGTAACGATCTACCGAACGAAGGCGCTGAAGAAAGACGAGCCGATCGTGGTTTCGATCACGCCTCCACGAAAGAAACCCGCACGTCGTTCCGCAAGTTCAACACGAGTGGCTTCTCCCCCGGCCCCAGCTCGATCCGGTCGTGGACCGGGCCGTAAGAAGGCGCCACCACCGACACCGCGATCACCCCTGGCACCTCGGACACGGAAGCCACCACGTCGCTGATCGCGATCCCGCCCGTCCCCACGCCCACGCGGTTGACGGCGGACGCAGCGGCCGAGCGCACCCGGTCGGCCAGGTCCTGGTCGGCCGAGCCCGAGCGGACGCGCACCTGGAGCGCCAGCTGGACGCGGCGCACGATCGGTCCCGAGACCAGCACGCGAGCGCCAGCGGCGGCGTAGCCAGGGTAGGTGACCTCGTCGGCGGGGTCGCCGTAGACCACGCGATTGACTTCGCCCACCAGCCCGGTCGAGTAGCGGTAGCCGTCAACGCCGGTCGAGACCCCGTCCGGGAAGGCGAGCTTGTCGCGCGCGGAGACCACGGTGCCCAAGGTCTCTGACAAATGCTCATACCCCCACGAAGTGTCGAGCTGCATGTCGGCGTAGCGTCCGTCCGTCTGATTCGGCGTGACCGTCAGCAACTGCTTGATCGCCCGGTACGGCACGCCGGCCACGACCTGGAGCAGCCCGGCGTCAGCGCCCATGGCGACTGGCGAGACCATGATCTGGGCCGGCTTGTCTGAGGTGTCAACGCGAAGAGTGTTCGTCACGAACTGCTCGCCCGAGGCGTCCGCGCCCATCTCCGAGATCGCCCAGTTGCCCTGGTTGCCGGCCCCGAACTTGCTCGTTGCCACAGACCATACGTCACTAGGAACAGTGCTCCCGGGCCCGAGAGACTTCACCTTGGCAACGCCAACTCCCGCGACTGCGTGAGGATTGCGCACCCACACAGTTACCTCGTAGGCCGACTCTGTCGCGCGCAGGACCTGGAACACCCCCTGGTTCGCGGCCGCGATGGTCGCGAAGCCCGAGTGGTTCACAGTCGGGAAGGTCAGATAGAGGAACCCTCCCTCCAGCCCCTCGTTCAAAATCAATGACGGGTACTCGAAGTTGGCGGACTTGGACCAGCGGATCGCCACAAGATCATCCCAAGTGTCGACCTGGATCCTGGCGCCGTCCCACTCGCCGACTACCGTGTAGAGAGAGGTCCCGGTGAACGTCCAGACCCCTCCCCCATCAATAGAGCTGACTGAAGCCGCAGAGATCCACCATGCATCCCTGGCTCCGCCGGTGGTGTTGTCGAGGTTCACCCATTGACCACCAGTGAAGCCCTCGGCCTCGCCGCGCGGCACAGTGACTATCGACGATCGGGTGCGCAGAGATCCGTTTAAAGTCTGGTTGCTTGCGCCCAGTTGCCCGGGACCGATCACAGCTGCCGTGGCTGCGTTGCCGGTGCCGTCCTGGATCTCCACGGAGGACTCGGAGCCCAGCGTGTTCGAAGTGATTTGGACGGCGTGGCCGTTGGCCGAGGCCACCACGTCGGAGACCGTGAATAGCCCTGTAACCGCGGGGGTCCGCAACCAGGTCGCCACGTCGACGGCCAGCACCGGTGCGAGGATCGGATCCTCGTTCTCCCAATCAGAATTCGCCAACAGGTCGCTCGAAGGATCGCGCTTCAGCACGAACTCAGTCTCATCAGAAGGTCCCGGGGGCAGCACAGTGGTTTGCACCCAGTTCAGCCCGTCGCGCAGGCGGATAAACGCGTGCTCGTCGTCCAACTCATCCCATGTGGCCTGAGTGATCGTGCCTGATCCTGATCCGACCACCGTGGCTGTGACTGGAGTGGTGCTGTCGGCGACCGCCGCGAGCGCGTTGACGGCCGCTGCGACCGCCGTGGCTGTCCGCGTCGGCCCCCGGAAGACCTGGAACCACTCGACGTCGTCGAGGACGGTCCAAACCGGGACGCGCGCGG
>JAQTNG010000339.1 GCA_028714015.1 Elusimicrobiota bacterium
AACCTCCGGCGCTTCACTCACCGCCCGAACCGGCCCGCCGGCATCGCGCGGCTATGCTGCTGCCCGTTCTTCCCGTTCCCGCCCGGCTGCCCGGCGCTCGGTCCCGCTGGCTTCAAGGCCCGCGGGTGCGCCTGGACGACGGCGGGCTCATCCCCCGTCTCATCGCTCTCGAACTCCGGCTTCGTCTCCTCGTCCGCCGCTTCGTCCGCTTCCTCGCTCGTCTCCGGCGCCGGGGCCACGGGCAGGCTCGCCAAGCGCCGCAGGTACGCCTCCAAGTCCTCATCCGGGAACATCGGCATCCCAGCGTTGGCGAGCGCGGTTAGGAAGGCGCCCATCTCCTGCAGGTTCGGGTTCTCGACCGGCTCGTGCTTGAACTGCGGCAAGTGATCGACGCGCCAGTTGTTGAGCTCGAAGAGCCGCGGGACGAGGTAGCGGTTAAGTACGTTCTCGATCACGTCGAGGTAGGCGCCCATCGCGTTGGAGAAGCTCGACATCTTGGCTTCCCCGAGGTTGTAGCTCCCCGTCCGCGCCTGCCGCGCCCCCGCCATGCCGAGGAAGAGGAAGTCGGTCATCAGGCTCATCGCGATCCGCTGGTCGTAGTACTCCAAGATCGCGTGCGTATCGAACTGCTTCCGGCCGCCGGTCGTTAGCAGTTTGATCTCAAACATCGGTTTGCCCTGCTGATCATACTGCATCGGGTAGACGATGCCGGCCTGCTCGTCGTTCCGAAGATTCACCGCGACGCGATTCCATTTTGCCATCGCTGCGGCGTCCTTGGCATTGGTACTCGCGAAAAGTTGCGCGGGTACGCCGATGCACGGAATGCCAGCGACATCTCGTTCAATGCCAACAGCTTGGAACTGCTCAATGCGCTTCTTATAGAACCAAGAGGAGTAAGAATTTCGAAGGATCGAGCGTCCCTCCGGGTTGTTCTTCCGCATCGCCGTCCGGTAGAGCAGCGCCTTCTGAATCGGGATCACCCGCTCGTAGTAGTCCGGCGGCGGACGCTGAATCAATGCTTGAATGCCACCTGTCCCATCAAACTGCCAGCGGAAGAGCGTATCCTGCCCGCGAATCGCGAGCTTGCGGACGCCGATCAGCCCATCGTTGAACCGGCTATCGAGGTGCGGATCCTTGTTCGGGCCCTTGCGGACCTTGTAGACGATCTCGAACATGCTCCAGCCGTAGGCCAGCATCGTCATGGCTTCGCTGATGTGGTCGGGCCACGTCTGCGCCATGTCGTGCCGGATGCTTTCGAGGTACGCCGCAGCGCGGAGGTCTTCCGGGGAGTCGCCTGCAGGGTCGATCCGCCAGTCCGTGTTCCGCGCCTTGAGATCGATCGTCGTGAGCGAGGCCCCGATAATCGGGTCGTTGTCGCTCATCTCCCGGTAGGTGAGGATCCCCTGCATTCCCGTCAGCTTGGGGAGCAGTTCCTCGCGGACGATTCCGGACCACTGCCGCAAGCCGGTCGCGCCGAGCTCGCTCGTTAGGTCCCAGTTCTCGTCGATCTCCGGCCCAACCATGAAGGCCGTTGGGCCCTGCGCCCCGGGGACGAGGCGGTTGGACTTGTCCCGCGTCCCCGGCTTGGGGAGCGCGCCCCCCGGGGCGGCCATTGCGGTATTCGGCGGGAGGCCGGAGGAGCCGGTCGGCGGGTAGCCGGGCGGCATCTTGCCGCCGAGCGTGCCCCCAGCCTCGGGCCGCGGCTTCAAGGTGATCTTCTGCTTCTTAGGCATCGAACGGGTCGGCGAGGCGGAAGGTCGTCGGCTCCCCACTCACCGTCAGGGTGAGCGGAGCGTCGGCGACCCAGGCCCCGAGCGCGCGAAGGGCGCGGCCGTCGGCGCAGGTGGGCGCCACCGCGCGGGCGATGCGGGCACGCCGCAGGAGCGGCGCGGCATCGAGACGTACAGCAACGGTCAAGTCGGCCAGGGCGCCCCCGCGCGCAAGAGAGTCCGTCACGCGAAGATAGACGGCGGGCGGGCGGAGCGGTAGCGCACTACGCCTTGGCGGCCGTTACGAGATTGCTCGCCGTATAACTCGTGGCGCCAACCGCATTCGCCGTGTAGCTGATGGCCGGAACGCCGATACCCGAACTGTTCCAGTTCTGGAACGTGTCCTGCTGCTGCCGGTAAATCTGGGTCACGGGCATAGACGCAGCCCGCCGAATCATGTGGCCGAACGGTTCCTCGCGCGTCGTCGTGGCCTCCGCCGAGCGCGCTCCTAGAAAGGGCGGACGACCACCTCGACGAGATCGAGCATGTCCGCGTACTTGGCCGGGATCGCCCGGGCCGCGCGCATCGCGACCTCGCTCGCCTCATTGGCGAGAACGCGCGTCACGTCCACGATCAGGATGCTCTTGCCGCCCGTCTCCTCTTCGCCCTTGACCTTCTTGGCCTTGGGGTGGTAGATGACGGCGTACTCAAACAGCTTGCCCTTCGTCATACGGTCTCCTTGAGGGTGTAGACAATCGAGCCATTGAGATGCAGCGGCCCGAGATAGAGCGCGAATTCACTTAGGCGCCACGCCTTGAATGAGAAGCCGATATGAAAGCCGAACGTCCAGAGCCGCCAGTAGAGCCCGCAACCGTACCAGGCCCAATGCGGCGCCGACCACCGCTCCCGGATATCGCTCACTTCGCCGCCACGATCCGGTCGATCATCGCCTTGAGCCGCGCCTGCTGCTCCGCGTTGAGCGTGAGGCCGAGAATCTCCTCGAACGCCAAGACGGCCTCGGCGTAGGCTTCCGCCCTGGTAACGGGTGAGCCGCTGGCGACGTAGCCGCTCGCGAGTACCGCTCTCCGGGTCGCAACCTCTGGGGCGCTACGCATCGGCCATCTCCTCCTCGGGGCTCGGGGTGTCGGTGACGACCGGCGCCTGCATCGTCAGGTTCTTGACGACGACCATCTTGTCCCCGCAGACGTGGCAGGGGTTCGTGGTCGTGCGCTTCTTGCAGTTCGGGCAGAAGCGGTAGATGACCGCCTTCCCAGGGACGACGCCCTGGCCCGGGACGACGCTTGCGCCCGGCTTCGTCACGGTCACGCCTGGCATATCGGCGGTCAGGGGCTTGAGGTCTTCGGGCTTGGGCGGCTTGACCTTCCGGGGGCGCCCCGGCTTCCGCTTCGGGGGCTTGAGCAGCGCCGCCTTGGCCGTGATCTCCGCCACCTCATCGCGAACCTTCCGCGGACGGCCCGGCTTGCGCTTGGGCGCCTCGCTGGGCTTCGAACGCTCCTTGGGCCTACCTGGACCACGCCGGACCTGCCGTTCGGCCTTCTGCGGGGCGGCCAGCGAGGGGACGACGGACGGCATCACCTGCCCGTCTAAGGCCGCCATCGCCCGCTCGACAGCCTTCATCTCCGAGCCGAGCCGCACCATTTCGAGCCGCAACTGCTCATGCACATCCTCAATCACACCCACTGTCACACTCCCGCGTTAGTTGAACCTCGCGTCCCGTACCGCCTTCTCGATGATCTGCGGGTTGCGCTGTGTTTTGCGCTTGGCATAGACGAGCATCGGGTCTTCCAGGCTCGCGCAGTCGGGGTGGCAGACGAAGACGTGAAGGCCGTCGCCCATTTCCCGCTCGTCATCATCCATGCCGTTGTAATAAAGCAACTGCATCCCGGCCCGCTCGCCCTCGAACGGCTGGCGGCAGATCGTGCAGATGACACTTAGCCGGTCACCGTTAGCTGAGGCGAAGTAGCGGCGGAGCAACTGCTCCGTAATTCCCGCCACGTCACTCCCGCTCACGTTGTCGGCCTCGTCGTATCCTGCACCAGCGCCCACGCCTGACTGTCCGGCCGCTTCTCGACTTCGAGCATCACGCCGTTGAGCGTAATCGGCACGTCGCCCGGCCGGTGGTCGCGGCAGTGAAAGAAGACGGCCCAGACGCCGGCCTCGCTCATCCCCGGCGGCTTCAAGCGTACGACGCACTGCCAGCGCGCCGGCTCCTCGCAGGCCCAGCAGTGCTCGGGGAGCTTCCCGCCCAGGCTCTTGAGGAACCCGTCGTTGATCGACTCCTCCGGCGTGTTCGGGATACGGTCGCACTGTACCGTCCGGCCTGGGTGCGCGATCGGGTCGAGCTCGGCTTGCAGCGCGGCCGGGAACGGCGGCAGATGCGCGAGGATCTCCCCCGGCTTGGTGGGATCCTCCTCGTAGGTGCCCGGGAGGACGGCGATCCCGAGTTCCTGGCCGCCCTCGTGGACGGAGACGCGGAAGAGCGCGCGGTGCTGAGTCATATCCACGTCCTCGCTGGCTCGCGCAACCGCCGTTCGTGCAACCATTTGATGTGCTCGGGGTCGGCAT
>JAQTNG010000340.1:0-507 GCA_028714015.1 Elusimicrobiota bacterium
CCCGCCGCGCCGAGGAGGAACGCCGCCGCGAGCGGGCCGAACACGCGCATCGGGAAATAGGCGAACACGGTGCCGAGGATCACGCGCAGGAAACGCACGCCGTCGCCCAGCACGGACAGCTTCGACTGGCCGACGCGCTCCGCATAGGAGATCGGACGCTCGACGAACACGCCGCCCATGCAGGCGACGCGCGCCGTCATCGCGGGCGTGAAGTGCAGGCCCGTCGGCAGGGGCGCCAGACGCGGCAGGAGCTGGCGCTTGAACACGCGCATCCCGCTCGCGGTGTCGGTCAGGTTGACGCCGGTGAGGCCGCGGATGAGGAGCGCGTAGAGCCGGTTTCCCACGGTGCGCACGAAGGGCATCTCGGAGCCGGCGTGAAGGCGCGCGCCCACGGCCATATCGGCATTCGCCTCGCGCATCGCGAGAACCAGGCCCTTGAATTCGAGAGGATCGCAGGTGCCGTCCGCGTCGAGAAACGACAGGAAATCCCCGGACGAGGCGCGAAAG
>JAQTNG010000340.1:517-4259 GCA_028714015.1 Elusimicrobiota bacterium
TTCTCGTGCACGACCAGCTTGGCGTCGGTCCAACGGGCGGCCTTCTCTCTGGTCTTGTCGCGGGAGCCGTCGTCGACGAGTATGACTTCCACGCCCGACAGTCCCGCGTCCTTGATCAGCACGGCCCGCGCGTCGAGGCAGCGCTTCAGGATGTCGTCGACCGCGTCCTCTTCGTTATAGGCCGGTATGACGATGGACAATTTTTCGTTCAAGGCTTCGCTCCGACGGCGAGAAGCGAAAGTCCGACGGGCGGTCCGACCAGGCGCTCGAGCCAGAACAGCAGCGGAGCGACCTTGTTGAAAAGACCCATCTGACCCGACGGAAGATCCTTGCGGCGCAATATCGTTCCGTTCAGGAACCAGCCGACGATGCCGAACAAATTAAAACGCGACTCATGAACCACGCTGAAACCGGCGGTTTTGAGCTTCTCATTCAATTCCGCGCGCTCGTAGCGCCGGAAATGGCCGTCGTGGGAGTCGAGCGGATTGAAAAGCCACTGGTGCGCAGGCACGACCAGAACGAGCCTGCCTCCGGGCTTGAGCAGGGACAAAAATCTATTTAATGTCCCGCGGTCGTCTTCGATGTGCTCGAGCACGTTCATGCACACGATGGTATCAAAGGCGCGCCCGCGCAGGGAATCGGGCAAAACGGCCCCGCCGATGTCGGCGACGAGATACTCGAGCCCCGGCCGCGCGCCGAGGCGGCGGCGGGCTTCCGCGACGAATTCGGGCACGATCTCCACGCCGAAGACCTTGCCGCGGGTCAGGAGCTTTTCGGTGAAGATGCCGATGCCCATGCCGACCTCGAGTATGTCGGAGCCGACGAAGCCCCGCACGCGATTCCACACCTCGTCGTTGAAGCGGTCGGCCGTGGACAGCGTCTCCAGACGCGTCAAAGTCGTCATGAGCGCCACCCGCGGAGCTTGAGCAGCATGCGGATGTACGCCGGGGCCAGGCGCAGGGCCGAGGCCTTGGAGGCGCCTTCGAGGCGGGGCTCGTAGCGGAAAGGGATTTCGAGGACCTTTCCGCCTCTCGAGAGGATGCCGACGAGCAGCTCCTGCTGGATCGTGAAATCGGTCGCGGTCGCGCCGGCGCTCGCGGAGCGCGCCAGATCGCCGCGATAAAGGCGGAAGCCTCCGGAGGAATCGCGCGCCGGCAGGCCGAGCACGAGGCGAGCCACGACGTTGAGCGAGCGGCTGAGGACCTGGCGAAGAGGATCCATCCCGGCCGAGCCGCCGGGAACGTAGCGCGACGCGATGACGAGGTCCCAGCTCCCGCGGCTCGCCCACATGTCCGCCAGGATCTCGGGAGGATGAGAGCCGTCGGCGTCGACGACCGCGATCCAGGGGGATTTCGTCGCCAGCAGGCCCTCGCGCAGCGCCCCGCCCAGGCCGCGGCCCGTCTGGACGAGCACGCGCGCGCCGCCGGCCTCGGCCACGGCGACGGTTTTGTCGGTCGAGCGCCCGTCCACGACGAGAATCTCGCCGCGCAGGCCCAGCTTCGCGAACACCGCCTTCAGGCGCGGCAGGACCAGGCGCAGCGCGCCTTCCTCGTTGAGCGTCGGCACCACCACCGTCAGGTCGAAGGGCGGGGTCATGGCCGGGAGTACGCGTCGTACAGCGCGAGGTACAGGGTGGGAGACAGGACGGCGAGCGCGGTCGTCACGGCGCGAAAGCGGGCGTGACGGGTCTTCGGCAGGCCGCGCAGCCCCTCGCGCCAGGCGCGCGCCGCCTCCAGAGGCCGGGCGCGCAGGCTCTCGAGCAGGACCCGGCGGCGCCACAGCTCCAGGCGCTCGGCGTCGACGGCCTCGGGCGAGCGGGAGCGCCCCGCCTCGGAGAGCCAGCGATCGCGAAATGAAGAATACAGAGCCCGGTCTTGAAAGTCCCGCTCGATCTTCTTCGGGTCCTCGAGGCCGCCCGCGCACCAGTTCGCGCCGTGCATGCGGTGAAGGCCAAGCACCTCGGGGATGTTGGCGATCTCGCCGAAGAACAGCGCGTGCGCGGTCAGGAAGTCGTCGAGATAGTAGAAGAGGTCCTTCGGTATCGGGAGGCACTTCTTCAGGACCTCCCGGCGGAAGGCCAGCCCCGAGGTCGCGGTGAACTCCGTCCGCCCGGCGGCGTAGTCGTCGAGGGTGTAGCGCGCGGGCCAGGCGGGGAAGCGGCGCGGCAGAGGGACGAGGTGGGCGTCGGTGTCATGTAAAAAATGCTGAACGCAGACCACTGTCGGGTCCTTGAACGCCGAAATCACGGCCTCGAGCTTTCCGGGGAGAAAAATGTCGTCGGAATCGAGGAGGCAGACGATGTCGCCCGTCGCCGCGGCCAGCCCGTTGTTGAAGGCCATGGCCTGTCCCTGCCGCGCTTGAAGCAAAGACTTAACGCGCGGAGCGTAAGAGGCGAGAATCTCGCGGGAATCGTCGGTGGAGCCGTCGTCGACGACGACGATGTCTACGTCCACGTCGTCGAGAACTTGAGAGAGGACCGAGTCGAGCGTCTCTTTGAGAAAGCGCCCGTAATTATGATTATCAATGACGACCGAAACCTTCGCGATCATCAATGCGACCGGAAAAACGCGCGGAACTGCTCGACGACGTAATCGGCGTCGTTTTCCGTCATGTACTGATGGCAGCCGATGTAGAACGCGGAGCGGTTGAGGCTTTTCGCGACCGGGTGCTTCGACTCGAGGTCGCCGAACATCTTCTTGTACACCGGCTGGTTGAGCAGAGGCAGCATGTCGCGCGTCTCGACGCCGCGGTCCTCGAGGAAGTTCACGAGCGGGGCTTTGTCCGCGTTCTTCAGCACGAGGCCGTAGAGCATGAAGGTGTGGTCGCGGCCCTCGGGGCAGGTGGGGAGCTGGAGCCGGCCCTCGAACTCCTTGAGGCCGGCGCTCAGGCGCCGGGCCATGCCGGTGCGCGCGGCGACGATGCCGTCCTTCTCCTCGAGCTGGGCCAGGCCCAGGGCCGCCTCGAGCTCGGTGGCGCGGTAGCTGTGGCCGACGGAGACGAACTGGAAGCGCTTGGCCACGATCTCGTGCAGCTTGTCGCCGGTGGCGCCCTTGTCGTCGTCGATGGAGAGATAGATCGAGTCGCGGCCGTGGTTCATCAGGCTGCGCAGCCGGACCTGCAGGTCCGGCTCGCTCGTCGTCGCCAGGCCCCCCACGCCGGTGACGATGTAGTGGGCGATGTAGGTCGAGAAGCAGCCGATGTCGCCCAGCGAGCCGACCTTGCGCCCCTTGTAGCGCGCGAACATGGTTTCGGCGGAGTCCTCGATGACGCGGAGACCGCGCTTGCGCGCGACGGACAGGATCGGATCCATGTCGGCCGGCAGGCCGAGAAGGTGGACCGGTATCACGGCGCGCGTCTTCGCGGTGATCGCCGCCTCGAACTTGGCGGGATCGAGCGTGTAGGTCAGCGGGTCCACGTCGGCGAACACCGGGACCATGCGGTTGTGCAATACGATGTTCGACGTCGCGATGAAAGTGACGGACGGGACGATGACCTCGTCGCCGTCGGCCCAGCCGTGCTTCTCCTTGAGGGCCTGGAGGGCGATCTGGAGGGCGCTCGTGCCCGAGTTGCAGAACACGGAGTACTTGGAGTCGTGCTCCGCGGCGAAGGCGGCCTCGAAGCGGCGGTGGAACGGGCCGTAGGAGAGGCGGTTCGAATCGTGAGCCTCGTTGACGTAACGCCGGGCCAGCGGGCTGACGGCGAAGCCGCCGACGCCTATTTCACGGTCCATTGGGGGTGATTG
>JAQTNG010000341.1 GCA_028714015.1 Elusimicrobiota bacterium
TCGGGAGGTCACGTTCCCAGCGTCTCGCGAGGTCCTCACGAACGAGCTCCTTAACTTCGAGTACGACACGACGGCCGCCGGAAACCTCGTGTACTCGGCGCCGGAGGGCGGGCACGACGATTCCGTCCTGGCGCTCGCGCTTACGATCTGGGGGGCCTTCCGCGCGCAGCGAAGGATCCTGCTTCCCCCGCAGGCCCCTCCGGGCACATACTTCGGGCAACCCGGAGTCCGGGGTCTCTGAAGTTCGAACGCGCCGAGGTGCCGCTCGGCTCTCACAAGGGAGCGGCGCCCGCGCATGTTCGAGAAAGCGATCGAGAGAGCGAGATCGGCATACGGCGGCGGCGAGCTCGTCCGCCTACGGCTCGAGCAGCCGCCCCCGAAGCCCGCGGCTATCCGGCCGACGCAGATCGTCCAGGGCTTCATCGTGCCGGACGCCGACGACCGCTGGCTCTATCGATCCGGACAGCCCGAGGACCCGAACCAGATCAAGCAGTTCGTCTCGTTCGCCGAGTCCGCCGGCGAGACGCGCTTCCTTTTCGCGGTTTACGAGGAGATGTACTCTCGCGATGCGCACATCAGGGCCGAGTGCGGCAAGAAGTCCGCGAACGTGCTCAGCGCCAGGCGCGACGTCCTCCCGATGCCGGCGACGTTTCGGAAGAAGGGGGTTCAGCAGGACACGCCTGAGTCACAGCTCTCGCACGAGTGCTCGGATTACGTCGAGAGCCAGATCTACGCGCCGGGCGTCGACTTCGAGGGCGCGATCGCGTTTCTCTGCTCGGCCGACCTCTTCGGCATCGCCGTTCTCGAGGTCGTCGCCGAGCCCGGCGCCGGGCCCGACGGCAAGGAGCAGCTCCGCGCGCTCAAGCGCGTTCCGCAGCAGCGGCTGCGCGTCACCAGGGGCGGAACTTCGTGGGAGGTCCGGACCGTCGGTGACACCTGGGTGCCCCTCAAGTTTCTCCAGGAGATCGGCGCCGCGATCGTCCTCGAGTACGAGCCGAACCTCGTCTCGCCGGCGCGGCGCGGCCTGTTCCGCTCGATCCTTCCGCTCTGGCTGATGCGCACGCAAGGCCCGCTGTGGTGGGGCCGCGCGGTCGAGCTCTTCGGAATGCCGATGCGCATCGCGACGACGACGACGGGCGCCGAGCCGAAGCAGGACGCGGCCATCCAGTTCGACCAGTCGGGCGCCGAGCCGTTCATGGCGCTCCCGCCCGGCGTCGACGTGAAGTACCTCGAGGCGCTCAGGGGCGACATGCCGCACGAGCGCTTCCTCGAGTGGGCGGCGAAGGAGATCTCGAAGGTCATTCATCACTCGACGCAGCACGCGGACATCCAGAAGGGCGCGGGCTCGACGGCGTCTGCCGACTCCCAGGTCGAGGTCATGCAGACCTCCGCCCAGGAGACGGCGAACCGCGTAGCGACGGCGATGACGGAGCAGCTCTTCGGCGGGCTCGTCTCGCGGAACTTCGGATACGAGATCGCGCGCACGTACACGCCAGAGCTCCGGCTCCGGGTGAAGGGCTCGAAGAGCGCCGACGACATGCTCAAGAGCGCGCAGGCGCTCGACATGATGCAGAAGATCGGGATGAGCCTCTCGCCTGCGTGGGCGCACGACTTCCTCTCCACGCCCCAGCCCGCCGACGCCGAGGACCCGCTCGAGCCTGTCGCGCCCACGCCGCCCTCGAACCTCTTCCCATTCCCGGGCGGCGGCGCCGGCGGCGGCCAGGACATGGACGGGAGCGACGGCCAGGGCGCGGACGGGAAGCCGATGCCGAAGCAGCTCAGGGCCTCGAGGCGTGGCGTGCGCACTCAGGCGAAGGACGGTAAGGAGCTCGTCCAGTCACTCGAGGACAAGGCCGCCGAGGACGCGTGGAAGGCCGGCCGCGAGCTCCTCAAGCCGTACGTCGAGCTCCTCGACCGCGCCTCGGCCGAAGAGTGGCCGCTTCCCCAGCTCCTCTCGCGGATCCTCCATCTGCACTATGGAAAAGGCGCCTCGACGGCAGAGCTTCGCGATATTCTCGCTGCCGTGATTGCAGAAGCCGAACTGCGCGGGCTCACGGAAGTGAGACGTTCGCGCGGATGAAAGAAATTCCCCTCACGCAGGGATTCGTGGCGCTCGTCGACGACGAGGATTACGACAGGCTGGCGCGCTTCAAATGGAGCGCGGCGCGACGTCGGCACACCGTCTACGCGCAGCGCGGCGTCACGATCGGAAGAAGGAAGCGAACGATTGTTCTCATGCATCGAGAGATCCTCGGGCTCACGGATACGAACGTGTGGGCCGATCATCGAGACGGTCATGGCTGGAATAACACCAGGCAGAATCTCCGCGCCGCAACCCCAAGACAGAACGCGGCGAACGCCGGCGGCCGCGGTGGGGCGAGTCGATTCAAGGGCGTCGTGTGGAACCGTAAGCTCGGTCGCTGGACAGCCCAGATCAAAGTAAATCGGCAGACTCGGTACCTTGGCCTTTTCGACCGCGAGGAAGAGGCGGCGCGCGCTTATGACGCGGAAGCCCTTCGGCTTTCGGGCGACTTCTCGCGGCCGAACGTCTCGCCGGTTTCGTGAGCGCAAACCCGAAGCCCGAGACCTGGCCCGAGCTCGAGGCCGTGCTCTCCCAGTGGAGCTCGCGGCGAATCCTGACGTCGGCCCAGTTCGAGGCGCTCTCGGCCGCGGCGAAGGCACGGGCGGGCGCCCTCTCCGGAATCTGGGAAACGAAGTTCGTCTCGGCGATCTACGACTCCCTCGGTCGATCGATGAGAGACAACCTCTCGTCGGCCGAGTGGCTGACCGGGGCGCAGAAGATCCTCGACGCCTACGGCGGCGGCACGAAACTCGGGCTCTATTCCGGCGAGAAGTTCTCGCCCTGGTATGCCGAGACCATCTTTCGCACGAACGTCACGAGCGCGCTCGCGGCCGGCAAATACGCGGACCTCTTCTCGCCGTCAGGCCGGCGGATGGCCGGGTTCGTCATGCTCTCGGCGATTCACGACGACCGGAACGAGGACGAGAAGGGCTGTCCGGGAACGATCTGCCGGAAGCTCGACGGGAAGGTCTTTCAAAAAGACGATCCGGACGTCGGGCAGATTCTCACGCCGCTCCACTTCGGCTGCAGGTGCACCGTCATCGAGCTCGACGACGAGGACGTCGCCGCCGGCGGCTACGACGTGGCGAACGGCTCCGACTTCGCCGACCTTCTCGCGACGGAGGGCGTCTGGAACGACGACAAGCTCGAGAGCCTCGTCGACGGGCCCGACGCGCCGATGTTCGGCGTCGACCTCGGGGACTCCCCGGCCCCCGCCCTCGAGGGAACCGACCTCGACCCGATCGAGGACTATGCACACGCGTGGGAAATGGAGAAGCTTACGCAGAGCATTGAGCACGGCACCATGATCGACGTGGACGGCCGCGAGCTCTGGACGAAGACGGGCAATTCGCACTCGATCGATATCACGCCGTACGATGACGACGTCCTGAAGAACGGCCGGCTCTTTGTTCACAATCACCCATCGGGACCGTCGCTCTCCCCGGACGACCTCGGCGTGGCCTCGCGCCTCAACGTCCAGGAGATTCGAGCGGTAGGCCGGGTCGAACTTGCGAACGTGCCGGGGTTGAAGGTCGAGGCGCCCGGCTGGACCGTCGTTCGCGAGTACTCGCTCAAGCCCGCCTCCTGGGAGGAGAAGGTTTTCGAGGGCCGCCCGTCTGGAAGGATGCCGACGAGCTGGGGCCTTTCGAACGAGCTCTATCGCGACGCAAAAGAGTCGCTCTTCACGCAGATCGCCGCGAGCCGCATCTTCGGGAATTACGGAAGCCGCGCGGCGGCTCTCGCCGCCGGATATACACCGGCCCAGATCGCCGCTGAGTGGGTCGAGGTCTCGCGGAGGGCGTGGAAGGAATTCGCTTTTGCGCATCCCGAGCTTGTCTATTCGGAGCGCGTGCTCGGGTTCATAAAGGGCGGGAAGTTCTACTCGATGATGCCGGGGCTCTCTGGGCCAGCGGGCTCCACGACGTCGAAGAGCCCTCCTCCGGCGTGGCTCCTGTTGCTATTCTCATGAGCCTGAAGAAGCCCGACTTTCGCAGCATGGACGACCCGCCGAGCGATCCGAAGAAGCTCGAGCAGTGGCTCCGCGATCGCGGGATCGAGCTGTGGGGCGGAGGGAAACGGCCATCGCCAGGTCCCCCTCCTCCGCCCGCCGGGAGGCCACTCGGGCCGCGTCGTCCGGCACCCCGAAAATAGAC
>JAQTNG010000342.1 GCA_028714015.1 Elusimicrobiota bacterium
CCTGCATGATCCAGACGGCCCGCGAGTGGAAGAAGACCTTGGGCTCGGAGTGGGGAGAGACCTCGAGGTCGTTTCCGGATGGCTCCAGCTCCCGTGTCGAGCGGGGCCTGCTCAAGGACGTCGAGGAGATCCTTCAGCGTTACACGAGGTATGGGCTGTGAGCATCCTCGAGTTCAGCGCCGACTTCACCGGAGCCCTCCAGAAAATGGCGGCGGTGAATTCGGTCCCGAAGGCGGCTAGGAAGCTGCTCTCGATCTGGGGCGCTCAGACCGTCAAAGAACTGAAGCGGTCAGCCGCAGATCAGCAGAAGTCCATCAGCCCGCTCCACAAGAAGACGGGCCAGATGGCGCGGTCCGTGGCGATGGAAGTCGACACGGCGTCCGGGATCTACAAGGTCGCCGTCGGCACGAACCTCAAGACGAGCCCGGTCAAGTCCAAGTACGGCCACATCCAGGACGTGGGCGGGACGACCCACCCGAACGTCACGGACAAGATGCGGAAGTGGGCGTGGTTTGCCTACTACAAGACGCAGGGTGCGGTCCGGCGAGAGGCCCGCTCCGTGCTGCCGAACGCCTCCCGCTCGACGATCCGGGAGATGGGCCGGGCCGGAGCCTCGAAGTACTTCTTCCTCGCCATCACGAAGAAGGCGAAGCTCGACGTCAAGGTCCCCGCCTCCCGCTGGTTCTCGAAGGTCATCGACCAGCGCTCGCCTGTCCTTGATTCGATGCTCGCCGGGGCGGCCGTCCTCAAGAAGGCCGAGGAGATGATCGCGAGCGGAGAGGTCACGCCGGTCGGCGCGGGCCGGAACGAAGGAGCGGCCTGAGATGGCCCCCACGAAGCCCCTCCGCCTCCAGGTCCTCGACCGGTTTGTCGCCGTCCTCAACGCGATCACCGAGGGCGAGGACTACTGGATGAGGCCCGCCCTGGTCGTCCGCCGTCACATCGGCGACCGCGAGGCGCCGGGCTTCCCGATCTACGGCGTGTGGACCGGCACGGGCCAGGCGCCCGAGGAGATCAACGGCGAGTACACCGAGGACTTCGAGGTCTTGGTGGATGGGGTCGTTCAATCCCACGAGGATCTGATCGAGGCCGAGGAGCATGCCCTGGCGGACATCCGCAAGGCCATCGACGCAGACTCGCGCGACAGGACGACGGCCGGCTCCCTCGGGACGCTCGCCGTCAAGGTAACGATCGGCCGCAGCGAATGCGATTCCGGCGAGGCGCTATCAGCCGGGTTCGGGTACTTCAAGCAGTGGTTCTCGGTCCAGGTGGCCGGGGACCCATTCGGAGCATAGGAGGAAATCATGGCTTTTTCTGATGCGGGCAACAATGCGATGTTGGACGCTCTGGGCGCCCTTGCCACTCATGTCGGGATGTTCACGGGCGCGACCGCGCTCACGGGCGTCACCGGCGAAGCGGACACCGACGTCCTGACGAAGGCCAGCCACGGCCTGTCGAACGGCGACGTCGTCGTGTTCACGTCGCTGACGGGCGGGACGGGCCTGAAGACGCTCAAGCCGTACTACGTCCGCGATGTGAACGGAAACGACTTCAAGCTGGCCGGGGTCTCGGGCGGAGCGGCGCTCAACTTCACCGCGGACATCACGGACGCGACGCTCCAGGAGATCACGGAATGGACGGGCGGCGACCCGGCCTATGCGCGGGTGGCGATCGCCTGGGGATCCTCCGCCCTGGGGCTCATGGACGACTCGACCAACGGGGCCGCGTTCAACGCTCCGACGGGGGCGAAGTCGACGTTCGTCGGGTTCTTCTCGGCCTCGACGGCGGGGACGCTCTACGCGGTCGACGACCTGACCGAGGAGACCTTCGCCGCGCAGGGGACCTACACCTTGACCGACGCGAAGCTCAACCTCAACGGATAAGAGGGGGCATCATGGGACTCATCGCACGCGCATCGGGCCGGGTTGAGGTGCTCGCCGCCGAGCCCTTTTCTATTTCGCTTGATCCGGTCCTTACTCAGGTTCATCAGAACGAGGCTGTGCCGGTGGCTCGGCATCGGGTGCTCTTCGATAGAAGCGGGGGCTACACGGGCCCGGTCTATCTCCGGGTCGTCGGCTTCGCGGGGAGGGAATCGTTCGATGTGAACCCCATCCCTGAGGGGTCGTCGGAGGCGGTGCTTTCGTTCGACCTCGCCGAAGCGGAGCCCATCGGCATCGACTTCGAGGTCGAAGCGTACTCGGACCCCGCCGACTGCCCCGGAGGCTGGCCGCCCGAGGCATGACGATGCTCGCCGTGGCCCTTCTCGCCGTTGTCGTCGGAGCGGCGGTTTTCCGCGCCCGATGGGAGGCCGTGCGATGACGCTCGATGACCGACGCGCCGCCCTCGTGGAGGACCGCGCCCGCGTGCGGAAGGCGATGTCCTTTCCCGAGCCTGGCCCCTTGCGCCTCTGTCCTCAAGAGCGGGTCGTCCTGGGCATGGTCGGGGCGGGGATGTCGGACCGCGAGATAGGCGAGGCGTTGCAGATCAGAAAGACGACCGTGCGCTGTTATCTCCGCCGCATCCACGACAAGACGGCCGTCCCGTACAGGCCCCGGTTGGCGGTCGCGGCGAGCAGGGCGGGGGCGTAGGTCATGGCGACTCAACTGAAGTTCTGGTTCCCCAGTACGGGGTCTCCTGCGTTCACTAGTCTTGCGTTCTCGGACTTTTGGAACGACTCCAGCAGCCACGTTCACCTCCCTCTCGTTTCGACAAAAGGGAGTTCTCAGCGAGCGTATGTCGGGGGGGGGGCCTATTCATGGCGTATCGCCTGGGGAGCACTTCAGTTCATCTCCGGCACTCAATCAGCCCATGAGTGGACGCCGGACGATTCGCTCAAGCTTCAGTTTCCATTAAGCGCTGACGCCAACGGGGAAACCACGCTCGGCGCGGCTATTCGCGTGGTCAGCGGCGACGGGGCGACCGTGCGGGGGACGCTCTACCAGGGACACAACCCCTCGGCGACCGCCGCGCACAACCTCAGCATCGGCGGGGGCGGGGCGCACGTTCACGTTCAGAACGAAGTCTCGATGCAGGATGGGGACCGGATTGTCGTCGAACTCGGGGCCTATTACGTCGGCTCCGCTGGGGGGACGGGGGCCTATGCCATTTACGGCGACGGCTACGCCAACGATTTCGGCGAGAACGATACCGAGGGGGCGTGGGACGAAAGGAACGGGTGGGTCGAGTTCACGCTTGAAGAGGCGGAAGCCCCGTCCTACTCCGGCTCCGCTTCGACCGGCGGCGCGGGAGCGTGCGCGGCCGCGGGCGCAAAGGGCGGGCGCGGAGCGGCATCCATCTCCGCCGTCGGCGCTATCGCGGCCCTGGGCGTCGCGGCCATGTCCGGGCTCGCGTCTCTCACGGGCGCGGGCGCGGTCGTCGCCACGGGCCAGCGCGTCGGCTCCGGCGCGGCCTTGATCGTAGCCCCCGCCGCGATCGTCGAGTCGGCCGGCGCAAAGGGCGGGCTGTCCCCGGGTGCTGTCTCAGGCGCCGGAGGGATAACCGCCGAGGGCATCAAAGCCGCGATGGCCGCGGTGGACGCTGGCGGGCGCGGGGAGATCTCCGCCCAGGGCGTCAAGGCGGCCAACGGGGCGGCCGCGGTCACGGGTGCCGGCCTGGCCGAGGCGTCCGGGACGGCGGCGGAGGTTGAGCAGTATTCGGGCTCGGCTTCGCTTTCGGGCGCCGGGGCTGTCGTCGCGTCCGGCGCGAAGGGCGGCCAGGGCCAGGCCTCGGCCGCGGGCGGGGGCGGGTTCACGGGCGCGGGCTCGAAGGCGGGCCAGGGCGTGGCGTCCCTCGCGGGCCCGGGCGGGCTTGAGGCGTCGGGCTCGAAGGCCGCGTCCGGCGCGGCGGCGATGGCAGGGTCCGGCGGGCTCGAGGCGACAGGGATCGTCGCTCCATCGCATTCCGGCGCGGCTGCCGTATCCGGCGCGGGCGGCCTCGAGGTCTACGGCGTCGCCGGTGAATGGCATACGGACGCGGCTCACCCTACGCCCGCGACGCGGACCGTCGAGGTGGGCGGGTCGAAGCGGATGGTCTACCCCAAGCCCGCCTCACGCACGGCGACGAAGAACAGGAGACGCACATGGAACTGACCGGCGAATGGATCATCCCTGTCGGCGGCAAGTGGCCGCTCGGCGTCACCTACAAGGGCGACGACCTGCCTACCGGCGTGACCATCCTCTCGGCTACGAAAACCGTCTCCCCGCTGACGGGCATGACGGTCGG
>JAQTNG010000343.1 GCA_028714015.1 Elusimicrobiota bacterium
AAGTTCAAGCCCGACCTGATCCTCCTCGACATGATGCTCCCCGGCCTCAACGGCCTCGAGGTCATCAAGGCGCTCAAGGAGGACGAGGAAACTCGCGCGATACCCGTCGTCGTCATGACGGCCTACCCCTCCGACGCCCAATTCCTCAAGAGCGCGGTCCTCGCGATGGGCGCCGTCGAATACCTCGCCAAGCCCGTCCACATCGACGAGCTCGTCAAAACGCTCGAGCGCCTGCTCGCCCTCTGACCGGCGGGCGTGCTAAAATACGCCATGAGATTCCTGATCCTCGGCTCCGGCTTCCAGGGGCGCGCCTGCGCCTACGACATGCTCCGCAATCCCGCCGTGACCGAGGTCGCGCTGTGCGACATGTCCGCGGCCAACCTCGCCTCGGCGAAGAAGTTCCTGGCCAAGGTCTCGGGCGGCCGCGCGAAGTTCAAGCGCCTGGACGCCGGAAACCCCGCGGCGGTCAAGAAGGCGCTCAAGGGCTACAGCGCGCTCGTGTCCTGCGTTCCCTATTTCCTGAATCTTCCCCTCGCCAAGGCCGCGATCGCGGCGCGCGTCCACTACGTGGACCTCGGCGGCAACACCGACATAGTCAAAAAAGAAATCGCGCTGCACCCCCTGGCCGTGAAGGCGGGCGTGTCCGTCCTGCCCGATAACGGATTGGGCCCGGGCATGATCTCGACCCTCGCCGTTCACGCCATGTCCATGCTCGACTCGGTGGACGAGGTCCTGATCCGCGACGGCGGCCTGCCGCAGAAGCCCGTGCCGCCGATGAACTACATGCTGACCTTCTCGGAGCACGGCCTCATCAACGAGTACGTCGCTCCGGCGACCGCCCTGCGCGGCGGCAAGCTCGTTGAGATTCCCGGCCTCTCCGAGACCGAGATCATCGACCTCCCCGCCCCGCTCGGGCGCTGCGAGGCCGCGCACGCGGCCGGCGGCCTGTCCACCATGGCCGAGACCTACGCCGGCAAGGTCAAGACGATGGACAACAAGCTGATCCGCTATCCCGGGCATATCGCCGTGATCAACGCGATGGCCGCGATGGGCTTCTTTGATGACGCTCCCCTCGAAGTCCGCAAGGGCGTGAAGGTCGCCCCGCGCGAGATCGCCGCCAAGCTCTTCCGCAGGCACTTCCACCGGCCCGGCGACGAGGACATGGTCGTCATCCACAACATCGTGCGCGGCCTCAAGGACGGGCGCCCCGCCGAGATCGTGCACAGCCTCGTGGACTACGGCGACAAGGCCAACGGCATGACCGCGATGATGCGCACGACGGGCTGGCCCGCCTCGATCGTCGCGCAGATGGCCGCCGACGGGCGCGGCCGCATCAAGCCCGGCGCCTACCCCGTCGAGATCGGCGTCCCCGCCGAGTCCTTCATCGACGAGGCGCGCAAGCGCGGCTTCAACCTGACCTGGAAGTTCCGCTGGCTCGACGTGCCCGCTACCGCCGAAGCCGCGGCGGCCTAAGCCCCGACAGGGCCAGGATCAATCCGCCGACCACGGTCCCGGTCACCGGGAAGGGCACGCCCGCCGCCAGAGCCCCGAGGAAGGCCTTGCCGTGCGCCCGGCGCGCGCCGTCGCCGCCCAGGCGGGTCTGGACCTTCCAGACGACCGCGTAGGTCACGACGAACGCGGCGACGCTCATCGCCGCCATCGACAGCGGGCCGAGCTCCCATTCGAGGCCGAAGCAAAGCCAGTCGACGGCGAGTATGGCCGCGCCGCTGGCGCGCTGGAAGAACGGCGGCTTCGGCGGCTCGAGCGCGGGTTCGTTCACTCGGCGGGGGTCTGGGGACGCGGAGCCTCGGCTTCGAGGCGCTCTTTCTCATGCGCGAGCTGGAGGAGGGCCGCGTTCGCGGTCGAGCGCAGCTCGTCGTTCTGGGCCACGACGCGCTCGAGAGCGCGCGCGAGGTTGTCCATCACCGCGTTGACCGCGCGAACCGATTTGGCGACATCGGGATCGACGTCCTCGGCGAGCTTGATGCCCCAGCCGCCGTTGGCGAGCTTTTGGAGCGCCAGGCGCATCTCGAGCTTCTGGATGCGCTCGTCGCGCGCGCGCACGCGCGCGGCCATCACGGCCGTGAAGAACGCGATCACCTGGAAGAAGGCGAAGCGCAGGAGGAGGTTCGTCAGCGGAAGCTCCGCGCCGACCTTGCCCTTGGACCACATCCCGGCGTAGAGCAGGCTCGCGACCGCGCCGACCAGGAAGCCGTGCCAGACCTTGGTCATCAGCGCGGACATGAATATGACGAGGAAGAACATCCCATAGAGTTCGTCGTCGAAGCCCTCGCTGAAATACATGACGCAGGCCACCACGCCGATGTCCCACAGGAAGGCGACGGACTGCGCGAGCTGAGAATTGAGCTTGGGGTTCGCGGCCTTCCAAAGGAACAGGCTCGTCAGCAGATGGAAGCCGGCGAGGAGGAAGGGCGCGAATTCGAACACCCGCTCCTGGCGCTGGCTGTGGGCCAGCATCGAAGCCATGGCCAGGAAGAGCATGCCGCGGAAGGCGAAGGCCGTCGTGCGGTCGTCGAGCGCTATCCCCTTCACGCCCGAAGGATAACCCCGCGGGGGCCCGAAGTAAAGGCCCAGGGGCCCTTTAATCACCCCCTGTTTTACGCTTATTATTGCTCAATAAACCGGCACTTGCGGGTCGATTTCCCGGGACCAGGCGTCGATGCCGCCGGACAGGTTCAGGGCGTCGAAGCCGGCCTCGCGAAGATGATGCACGGCGTGGGCCGAGCGGCGCATTCGTTCACGGTCACGCGGCGATTCTACCACTCCTGGAAATGACGCCGCAGAATCTGTTAGACTCGCCCCCATGAACAAACTCTTCCCCCTCCTCGCCGTCGCCGCCGTCTTCACCCTCGCCGCGTGCGACAAGAAGACCGAATCCGCCTCGTCGACCTCCGCTCCCGCCGCCGCCCCGGCCCAGACCATGCCGACCGCCGCCGCGAACCCCGCCCTGCTCTCGCCCGAGAAGGCGAACGAGAAGGCCCCCGAGGTGTTCAAGGTCAAGATCGTCACGACGAAAGGCGAGATGATCGTCGAGGCCCATCGCGCGTGGTCGCCCAACGGCGCGGACCGCTTCTACAATCTCGTCAAGATCGGCTACTTCGACGACACCGCCTTCTTCCGCATCGTCAACGGCTTCATGGCGCAGATCGGCATCCACGGCGACCCGGCGGTCAACGAGAAGTGGCACCCGGCCACGATCATGGACGACGCGGCCGCCGGCCAGTCCAACAAGCCCGGCTTCGTGACCTTCGCCAAGACCGGCGCGCCCAACAGCCGCTCGACGCAGATCTTCTTCAACTTCGGCGACAACGCCGGGCTCGACGGCCAGGGCTTCACGCCGTTCGGCCGCGTCGTCGACGGCACGCCGGTGCTCGGCGCGCTGAACCTCGAATACGGCGAGGCCCCCGACCAGGGCGCCATCCAGTCCCAGGGCAACGCCTACCTGAAGGCGAATTTCCCGCGGCTCGACTACATCAAGACCGCGCGCATCGTTCCCTGACCTTCGCGCGCCGCTAGAGCGGGCCGCCGCGGGCTAGGCCGTCTTTTTCTCGACGGAGAAGGCGCGCACGTCGTTGGACTTGCCCTTGAGCTTCAGCGGCCCCAGGTCCGCGAAGGCGTAGGCGTCGCCCGCGGTCTCCTTGATCGCCTCGCTGACGACGATCGCGCGATCGAGCTCCTTGCACTGGGACTCGAGCCGGAAGGCGATGTTGACGCAGTCGCCGATGGCGGTGAAGTCCCGGCGCGCGGAGCTTCCGATGTTGCCGAACATCGCCTCGCCCATGTGGACGCCGCAGCCGACCGCGAAGCTCAATTCGGGATGGCGGGCGACGAGCTGGCCGTGATACAGGCGGGCGGTCTCGACGAGCTCGATCGCGCTGTCGAGGGGCCCGCGCGCGAGCCGGGCCGGCGAACCGGCCTCCGGGAGCCAGTAAGCCATCACCGCGTCGCCGATGAACTTGTCGATGACGCCGCCGTGGCTCTCGATCACCGCGCTCGCGTCGCGGAACCAGGCGCCGATGAAGCTCGGCAGCTCCTTCGGCGGCAAGGTCTCGGAGAGGCGGGTGAAGTTGCGGCTGTCCACGACGAGAATCGAGACGGCCTCGGTCTTCACGTTGACCGCGGTCGCCAGCGTGCTGTCGCAGTCGGAGGCCGGCGGCGCGGTGATCGGCCGCTGATCGG
>JAQTNG010000344.1 GCA_028714015.1 Elusimicrobiota bacterium
CAAGGCGCTCATCATCGGCTCCGGCGAGGACTGCCGGCGCCTGGCGGAGCTGCTCGACCGCCTCGGCTTCGTCGTGACCGTCGCCGACCACCGTCCCGGACGCCTGCACGGCGAGGGCTGGGACCGCGCGCGCTGGCAGCTCGTCGAAGGCGGCTGGGACGCGGCGCGCGCCGCCTGCCGTCCCGATCTCGACACCTACGTCGTCGTCGCGACGCGCAGCCACTCCGCCGACCTGCGCGCCTTGAAGGGCGCGGTGCCGAGCCCGGCGCGCTACGTCGGCCTCGTCGGAGCCGTCGGCCGCGCGGCCAAGCTTTTAGGGGAGCTCCGCGAGTCCGGGGTGGAGCCTCGCGCGGGCGCTTTTTCCGCGCCCGCCGGCCTCGATGTCGGCGCCGAGACCGCGGAAGAGATCGCGCTCGCCGTGACCGCCGAGATCCTGGCGGTGCGCGCCCAGCGCAAGGGCGGCCGGCCGGCGCGCGCTCGCGCCGCCGGGTCTTCCCCGATGCAGCGGAAAGGGGGAGTGAAAATCCCCGGGCTCGTGCTCGCCGCCGGGCGCGGCAAGCGCTTCGGCTCCTCGTCGAAGCTCCTGGCCGCCGTCGACGGACGGCCCGTCCTGCGGCACGTCGTCGAATCCGCGCTCGCCGCCCGCCTCGACCCCGTCATCGTCGTGCTCGGCGCCGGCGCCGAGGACGGCCTCAAGGCCATCGAGGGCCTCGACGATCCGCGCCTGCGCGTGGTGTTCAATCCGGCGTGGTCCACGGGCAAGGCCTCGACCTTCGAGGTCGGACTCCGCGAGGTCCCCTCGGACGCCCCGGGCGTCGTGGCCCTTCTCGGCGACATGCCGCGCGTGCCCGCCTGGCTCGTCGAGCGCGTCATCGCGGAGTTCGAGCTGAGCGGCGCTCTGACCTTCCCGGTTTATCCCGGCTCCGAGGGCCCCGTGAAGGGCCACCCGACCGCGTACCCGCGCGAATTGTTCGGCGAGGTCGGACGCCTCATCGGCGACGACACCGCGATGGACGCCGTGCGCCGGCACTGGGGCGAGGCGGTCAAGATCCCGCTCGACGACGGCTACACGCAGGCCGACATCGACACCGCGCAGGACCTCGAGCTGCTCAACGTGAAGACGGAAACGCAGGGAAGACTGCTCTAGGTCGCGTTTTTACCTGCCACAGTGGCAGGCATTATGTCCTGGGCGACATAATCACCCTCGCGCCGAAAGCGATTATGGCTCGGAAGCCATATTGATCGTATCCGGAAGCATAAGCGGCTTGTATCCTAACGGCCGCCATAAGGCTCGCAGCGTGCTGAGCTTAAGATCCTCTCCGTCTTCGATGCGCGAGATGCGGTGCTGGCTGACGCCGGAGCGCCGCGAAAGCTCTGCCTGAGTCATCTCATGGTGCTTACGCATGTACCAGACCTGCCGCTCGAAGGTCCATGATCGCCAGGCGCCCGCAAGCCTGACCGCTTCCGCGACCTCATCGAGGGGCGCGGGAGCGGCCAGCATCTTCTTGAGCTCTTCCATCGTTCGGGGGTCCACCCTATCAGACGATCGAGACCCCGAAAAAGTTGCCTAGGCGGAGTAGGAAATCGAGACGACCGACCACTTCTCGGCGCCCGTTTCCGTTTCCCAGTACAGCGTCTGCCCTGATTTGAGTCCGAATAGGGTCTGAGCGAACGGCGCGGCCCAGCTCAGGGTTTCGCCCCCTTCTTCCGCCTCGTCCTCGCCCACGATGCGCAGAGATTTTTTCTGCCCGTCCTCGCGCTGGATCACGACCGAGGCGCCGAAACGGATCTGGTCCTTGGGCTGGTTGGCGGGGTCGACGGGAATCGCGGACTCGAGGCGCGCGCGGACGTAGCGCAGATCGCGCTCGATCTCCCGTTTCTTCTTCCTAGGGGCGTCGTCTTCCTGAGCGCCCTCGAACCCCTTCAATTCGGCGAGGAGAGATTCCTCGGCGTCTTGAAGAATCTTGAGGCCGCGCGGCGTCACGTAATTCGGCTGGGGGGACACCGGCCGCTCGGGCGGGTTCTCGTCGGGCTCCGGCGCGTCTTCCTTGACGAAGGCCCGGCTCATGGGTTTAGTGCTTGCCGGCGATCAGGGCGCAGGCCTCGTCGAGGGTCAACGCCTGCTCTTCACCCGTGCCGAGCGCCTTGACCTGCATGACCCCGCGGCCGGCCTCGTCGGGGCCGATGACGATCGCGTAGCCGGCCTTCTTCTGGTCGGCGTACTTGAACTGGGCCTTCAGCTTGCCGGTGCCCGGATACACGTCGATCGCGAGGCCCTTGGCGCGCAGCGCGGCGCCGACGTCGAGGGAGCGGCCGCGCAGCTCGTCGGAGAACACGGTCACGACGGCGTCGGGGACGGCGTGGTCGCCGCCCTTGCCCGTCTCCTCGAGGATCAGCATCAGGCGCTCGAAGCCGATCGAGCCGCCGCAGGCGGGCGTGGGCGCGCCGCCGAACTTCGCGGTCAGCTTGTCGTAGCGGCCGCCGCCGCCGAGCGAGCCGGACAGGGACGGATGGCGGAACTCGAACACGGGACCGGTGTAGTAGCCCATGCCGCGCATGAGGCTCGGGTCCACGACGATCGCGGAGGCGGGGACGAGGGCTTTGACGGCGGCGATGATCTTGTCGAGAGGTTCCGTTGCCGCGCCGTTGTCAGCCAGCAAGGTCTTGACCAAAGCGCCGGTCACGGCTTCGCCGACCAAGGCCGTGAGCTCGACGATGACCGCGTCGCGGCCGATCTTGTCGAGCTTGTCCACGACGACGCAGGCGTGCCCCCGCTTATCTTCGGGCACTCCGGCATCGGCCAGGGCTTGGTCCACGAGTCGCCTGTCGTTGAGGTGGACCTTCACGCCGTCGAGGCCGAACGCGCCGAACACGGCGAGGATCGCGGTGATGACCTCGACCTCGGCGCCCCAGGAGTCGGAGCCGATGATGTCCACGTCGCACTGCGTGAACTCGCGGTAGCGGCCCTTCTGGGCGCGCTCGGCGCGCCAGACCGGGCCGAGGTTGAAGGCCTTGAAGGGGTGCGGGAGTTGGGAGCCGTGCTTGGAGTACCAGCGCGCGAGCGGCAAGGTGAGGTCGAAGCGCAGGCCGAGGTCGGCGAGCTCGATCTTCTCGGCGGCGGCGCGCTCGAGGGCTTCGCCGCGCTTCATGATCTTGAAGATCAGCTTCTCGTTCTCGCCGCCGCCGAGGCCTTGAAGCACGGTGAGGTCCTCGACGGCCGGGGTCGCCACGGGCTGGAAGCCGAAGGAGCGGTAGACGCGGGTGATCGTCTCGACGGCGCGGGAGCGGGCCGCGACCGAGTCGGGCAAAAAGTCGCGGAAGCCCGACGGGGGCGTCGTGGGAATGGTCATGGCGGATAGATTAGCAAAATCGCTAGACTCGCTTAATGAGCGCCGAGCGCGGAGGCCTGACCGTCGTACACGGCCCGTTCGAGGCCCTTGAGGACGCGTTCGCCGAGCGCGTCCGCGCCTTGATTCCGAAGGCCGGCGGGCGGCCGCTTCTCGTGGTCGCGCCCTCCCGCGTGATGGCGGACCGGCTCGAGCGGCTCATGGCCGTCGAGAAGGGCCTGCCGCTGCTCGGCGTGCACTTCCACACGTTCCACTCGCTGGCCGCGGCGGTCGTCGAGGATGGGGGCTTCCCCGCCCTCGCGCTCGTCTCCGATCCCGTCTTTCACGACGCGGTCGTCGACCGCGTGCTCGACCGCGCGCCGTCGCTCGGCATCGCGAAGGAGCTGCGGCCGAAGGCGCTCGCGTCGGCCGTGCGCTCGAGCCTGCGGGACCTGATCGACTCCGGCGTCGACCCGAAGCAGGTGGCCGAGCACTTCGGCTCGACCTTGCTCAAGGACGAGGAGGAGGCAGGACGCCTCAACGCTTTGCTCGCTTTGCTCGCGATGTATGAGAATGAGCTGGAGCGCCTCGGCGTCCTGCCGCCGTCGGCCCTCGTGCGCCGAGCGGCCGAGCTGGCGCCCGCGTCGGAATGGCTGACGGGATTCTCCGAGATTCTTTATTACGGGTTTTACGATTTGACGGGACTTCAACTCGATTTCTTCGAGGCCGTCACCAGCGCGAGACCTTCCAAACTTTATTTTCCGTACCGGCAAGGCCACCCCGCCTTTCGTTTTTCCGACGAATTGTTCGAACAAAGGTTGTCGGGCCATTCCCTGCAGGCCGTGGCCGGCGAAGC
>JAQTNG010000345.1 GCA_028714015.1 Elusimicrobiota bacterium
TGGCGGGATGTGTAGTCCTGTCGCTGGTCGGGGCGGTGTTCATCGGCGCGCTGAAAGACAGGGCGCGGAGGAACCACGAAAGGAGGCATCGGGGGGACGGCAACTTCCCCCGGCTGGGGATGTAGGGACCGCGCCGCCCGTCAGCGACGAGCGGTACGGTCCTCGGGGAGCGGCGGGACCTGGCGCCAACCAAAGCACCCGCCGCCACCCCTTTCATCGCCCCCCTCGCGGGGGGAAGGAGGACCGCATGGGTACTATCCAGGAAAACGGGTCGGGCATCAAGTTGGCGGTGCCGCCGACCGTCTATGAGCGGATGCGCGAGACCATCGACGATCTGCTCATCACCATCCGCTCGGCGTACGCGAACGGCATCGGCAATGAGGACGAGCTGCGCCGCGCGGAGCGGCTGTCGATCGGGCTCTCGGCCGACCTCGGCTACATCGAGGTCATGCCAGAGGTGCCCGAACCACCGCGCGGAGCCCTGCGCTACAGGTTCCAGGACCACGAGAACGGGCACCCGTCAGGACCGGCGCTGCTCGTGGACTACCGCGTGGCCCCGCGCGAGCTCCAGCTGCTTCGCATCATCTCGGAGAGGCCCTACGCGGATCTGAGCGGCCTCGAGGCCGACCTGCTCGGGGTGCTCGACGAGTCCCTCATCGAGGCGATCATCCGCGAGATCCGGCAGCACGAGGAGGAGGCCGAGGACTCCGACATCGACGGCTACCTCGCGGACCGCCGGCACGACGAGCTGATCGACCGCGAGCTTGAGGAATGCATCCCGTTCCGCGGAGAGGCGGTGGCACATGAGTAACGAGCTCGGGACCGAGGTGGACCGGTTCATCGCCGCGGCTCTCTCCCCCGAGGAGCAGCTGCCGGCCGAGCTGAACAAGTGGCAGATCGACACCTACCGCTCCGCTGAGTGGGCGATCGCCACGGCGGACTGCGCGCTCGCCGAGATCGCGAAGATCGACGAGGCGCTCGAGGAAGCCATCAGCCGGTTCCGCAGGGGAGCCGAGAAAGCGAAGGCCCAGCACCTCGCGACGATCGAGTTCATGTACCACGCCCTGGAGCCATGGGTGCGCAAGGAGCTCGACGGCAAGCGCAGGTCGATGATCGTCGCCGGCAAGCGCGTGGGGTTCCGCAAGCTCCCCGACTCGCTGGAGATCGTCGACGAGGACGCGGCGAAGGCGTGGGCGAAGGAACACCTGCCCGAAGCGGTGCAGGTCGTCACAACGGAAAAGCTCCTCAAGGCGCCTCTGAAAGAGGTCCTCACGAAGCAGGGGATCGTGCCGGACGGGGTGCGGCTGAACCAGGGCGAGGAGCGGTTCTACAAGGAGGACGCGGTATGAACGACGAGGGCGGTTCGAGCGCTCTGGCGCTCGTGGAGGAAACCGCGGGTCCCGTGAAGTACGAGGAGCCCCGCGAGCTGACCATCGAGGAGGTCGAGGCTCAGGTCGCGAAGATCGAGGCGCTGATGCAGCGGGTGCTCAAGCGCGATCAGCACTACGGGGTGATCCCCGGCACGGGTGAGAAACCGACGCTCCTGCAGCCAGGCGCGGAGAAGATCAACCTCATGTTCCGCATCGGCCCAGGGAAGCCCGAGGTGGAGGAAGTCCCCCTCGGCGGCGGGCACATGGACGTGAAGGTGACGCTCCCGATGCTCCACCTGACCACGGGGAAGGTGCTCGGGTACGGCTTCGGCTCCTGCTCAACGATGGAGTCGAAGTACAGATACCGCAGCGCCTCTCGGAAGTGCCCGACCTGCGGCAAGGAAACCATCATCAAGGGGAAGGCCGAGTACGGCGGTGGGTGGCTCTGCTTCGCGAAGAAGGGCGGGTGCGGCGCGAAGTTCGCGGAGGATGATTCGGCGATCACCGGCCAGGTCGTCGGGAAGATCGAGAACCCCGACATCGCAGACGTCTACAACACCGTGCGGAAGATGGCGTACAAGCGCGCCTACGTCGGCGGGACGATCAAGGTGACGGCGGCCTCCGACTTCTTCACCCAGGACCTCGAGGACATGCATGACAACGGGGGCCCGGAGGAGGAGCGGAAAGCCGAGCCGGCGCCGGCGCCCGCGAAGGCGAAACCCGCGGCGAAGGCGGCTGACGCCGAGCTCGTGGCGCGGGAGAAGAAGGCGATCGAGAGCCTGCGGACAAACTCGCCTCTCGCCCCGCAGCTCGTGGTGGACAAGGCGCGGGAGGCCGCCCAGGCCGCGTCGGACGATCGCAAGGCGGCGAAGATCACGGACGAGGAGTACGTGAAAAAGCTCGAGGCGATCGCGAAGGCGGTCTCTGACGAGGCGCAGTTCTGATGATCCACAGCCGGTCCCTGTGGAGGCGAGGCGGCCTGTACCCGCCGAGTGGCGGTTCAACTCCGCCGACCGGCTCTGGCCGGCGTTGCCGGCGCAACGGACTGGCGGCAGACGGCTCCGATCTGACCGATGGCTGACTACCGGCATGCCCTGGGGTCTGCCGGCCCCGGGGCAACATGGGAGGGGAACTTCGTGACCGAACGAACACGCAGGCGCCGGATGCATCGCTATCACGACACCTGCCCCCTGTGCATGAAGAAGGGCGCAGTGGCGAAGGGATGGGAGCCGAAGCGGTACCGCTGTGCGTGCGGCGCGGTGTGGAGATGGAACGGGAAGCCCGGCGGCCCCGTGGTGCTTCACGGGAAACTGTACGAAGGGCGTCCCCCGCGGTTGCCGTCGAAGCGGAGCGCTGCATGAGGCGGAGGATCGCCCGTCTGGGGTGGCTGAGGGCCGCGGCGCTGATCGCTGGCGTCGTGGTGTTCTCGCTGGCCGGCGGCGTGAGCATCGGCATCGCCCTGGTACGCGGCGAGGAACGGGCCGCGGTGCCGGCGCCCGCGGAGGTCGAGCTCGCGCCGCAGCCCTACGTCCTCCCGCTCGAGTACGCGCAGCTCGTGGTCTTCTACTGCGACGAGACGGGCGTCCCCGTGTGGCTCGCCTGCCGGCTGTTCGCCCATGAGAGCGGTTGGAAGGCGTGGATCGTCGGCCGGGAGAACGACAACGGCACGCGCGACTACGGCCTCGCGCAGCTCAACAGCGCGTACCTCGAGAACTTCCGCGTCTACAACGACGGGCAGGCCGTGGACCCGTTCAACCCAGAGCACGCGATCCGCATCGGGATCCGCTACCTCGCGGCGCTGCACGAGCAGTGCGGCTCGTGGCGGGAGGCGGTGCGCCGCTATGCCGGGCGCCGGCCCGCGGCCGACACCGCGCGCATCATGGGGGAGGGGAGATGAAGGACTGCCGATTCCGCTTCCTGTCGCCCGTGCAAGCCATCGCGGCTGAGCAGTATGCCCACGGTCTCGGATACCCCACGGTAGGCGCCCTGGCCCGCGTTCTGGTGCTGCGGACGATGAAGCAGTATCCGCTCAGCGGGCGCCAGAAGGAGCGGGCCAAGCAATCAGACGGCAGTGACCCAGAACGTGGCTCGGGAGTACTCCCGAGGCCGCTGGCGGGCTCTGGGGCGGGAAGCTGAGATGCCTGAAACGGTGCCGTACCCCGAAAAGCTGAAGGACCCCCGCTGGCAGCGGGTGAAGTGCCAGGTGCTCATGCGGGACGACTTCACCTGTCGCAGCTGCGGGTGCACCACGCGCACGCTGCACGTCCATCACCGGTGGTACGGGGACGGGCTCGAGCCGTGGCTGTACCCCCTGGATGCCCTCGTCACCTTGTGCGACCAGTGCCACTCGTTCGAGGAGGTAGCCGAGCCTATGGGGCGCAACTCTGACTTCTGGCCGCTCATCCGCATGAGCGACGGGACGTTCCGCAAGGGCCCGAAGGCCGAGATCGTCGGGAGGTGGGCGTAGATGTCGAAGCGATTCGTTGACATTGCCATCTGGAAAAAGGGCTGGTTCCGAAAACTGCCGCCCGAGGAGAAGGCTGCATGGAAGTTCATCTGTGATGATTGTGACGGGGTTGGTGTGTGGGAGGCCGACTTCGATATCGCTGAAGCCTTCATCGGCGCCACCGTGAACTGGGATCACCTGCTGTCGTCGTGCAACGGGAACATAGAGGTTCTCGAGAACGGGAAGTGGTGGCTGTGCGACTTCGTTGACTTTCAGTATGGCGAGCTGAACGAGAACTGTCGCCCCCATCGTCACTACCGGGCACTGCTCGAGAAACACG
>JAQTNG010000346.1 GCA_028714015.1 Elusimicrobiota bacterium
CTGCGGATATTGAATTCCATGCTTGAGTATACGCGCCGGCGGGCGTCGCGGCTACGCGGAGTTATACCGGCGGCCCACCGTTCAACTACGCAGTGAGCTGGAGGGGGCGGGGGCTGGACTTGAACCAGCGAAGATAAAGATTGGGTGGGGAACATCAATCATTACTATTATTGAGAATTGATCATTCTCCACGCCGGTTTTCTTCGCGGGCGCCTGTTCGTGTGGGGCGAAGCTCCCGACGGCAAGCGCGCCGAGCCAGACATGCTGGGAGCGGCGCTGCGGGCGGCGGGCATCGACAGGCCGCTCCAGTTCGAGGCCATCGCGCCCGGGTCCGAGCCTGCCGTCCCGCTCGAGACGGCCGAGGCCGTCGATTTTCTGGCGGCCGGCGCCGGCAAGAGCGCCGCGGCTCAAGGCGCGCTGATCGGTCCTGATCTGGCTTACTGGACCTCCGCCCTGGAGTTTTGCGCCTCGCTCGTGGTCCGTCAGAGAGTCGTTCAGGCATACGCCCTGGAAAACAACCGGTTCCGGTCCTATTGGAAACCGATTTATACGGGCTCCGACGAGCAGGCTTTTCGGGACCTTGCGTCGCGCCTTCCGGGCGGCGAAGTCAGCCCGGACGCCGTGCTGACCGAATTCATCCGCGAAATCGCCGGTCACCTCATGCGCAGCGGGCCGAAACCCGCGCCTTCCCCGGGCGTTCCGGAGCCGGCGACCGGCCCCTTCAAGCTGTGCTTCCGTCTGGAGGAGCCCGAGGAACCGAAAGGCTCGTGGCGGGTGAGCTTTCTTCTCCAGTCGACGAGCGATCCCGGTCTTCTCCTGCCTCCGGGGTACGCCTTGGGCGCCGGCTCCGGGGCGCCGAAAATTCTCCGGCGCGAGCACTTCGAGCTTCGAGAGAAGCTGCTCGCGGCCCTGGACCATGCGGCGCGGATCTGCCCCGGCATCAGGCTCAGCCTGGAGGCGGCCGTTCCGGACGGCTATGACCTCGACGTGCACGAGGCCCATGAGTTTCTGACGCTGTTCGCCGCCCCTTTGGAGGCGGCCGGCTTCGGCGTTCTGCTTCCCGCCTGGTGGACGCGCAAGGGCGGCAGGCCCCAAATCGCGGCGCGGGCCAGGGCGTCGAGGCCCGGCATGCAGGGCGCCTCGGGGTTCTCTCTCGACGACGTGATCCGCCTGGACTGGGAAGTGGCGCTCGGCGCGCAAACGCTGACCCGGGAAGAGCTCGACGCCTTGGCGAAGCTCAAGGAGCCCTTGGTGCGTCTGCGCGGCCGCTGGGTTGAAGCCAGCGGCGACGATATACGGACCGCGATGGAGTTTTGGAAAAACAAGGAGAAGTCGACCCTTCGCGATCTGGTTCGCATGACCCTGGGCGGCGCCGAGGCTCCGCCCGGGCTCGTGATCCAGGATGTCGCGGCGGAGGGCGAACTCGGGCGGTTTCTGGACCGCATACAGGGTAAAGCGCGCTATGAAACCCTCCCTCCGCCCAAGAAGCTCTCCGGCCGACTGCGGCCCTATCAGCTGCGGGGCTTCTCCTGGCTCGCGTTTCTGCGCCAATACGGCCTGGGGGCCTGTCTGGCCGACGACATGGGCTTGGGCAAGACCATACAGGCCTTGGCCTTGATCCTGAGCGACCGCGAGGCCGGAGTCCGCAAGCCCGTCCTGATCGCCTGCCCGCTGTCCGTCGTCACGAACTGGAAAAAGGAGGCGGAGCGCTTCACGCCCGGCTTGTCGGTCCTGGTCCATCACGGAGTGGACCGGGAAAGGGCGGCCGCTTTCAAGAAAAGCGTCGGCAAGCACGCCGTCGTGGTCACGAGCTACGCGCTGCTGGCGCGCGACTTCGAGACTCTGCGCGAGATCCATTGGGGCGGCGTCATACTCGACGAGGCGCAAAACGTGAAGAACCCTCAGACCCTCCAGTCGCGCGCGGCCCGCGCGCTCGAGGCCGACTACCGGATCGCGCTGACCGGCACTCCGGTCGAGAACCATGTGGGCGATCTCTGGTCCATCATGGAGTTCCTCAACCCGGGCCTGCTGGGAAGCCAGGCTGAGTTCAAGAAGTCCTTCTTGACGCCGATCGAATCAGGCGACAAGGAGGCCGCCGAGCGCCTGGCGCGCCTGACCCGGCCCTTCGTGCTGCGCCGGCTTAAGACCGACAGGTCCATCATCCGGGATCTGCCCGACAAGCTCGAGATGAAGGTCTTCTGCAACCTGACCAAGGAGCAGGCCGCTCTGTACGCCGCCGTGGGGCGGGAAGCGGAGACCGCCATCGAAGGCGCCGGCGGCATACAACGCCGCGGCCTTATTCTCGCCGCGTTGACCAAGCTCAAGCAGATCTGCGACCATCCGGCTCATTTCCTGGGCGACGGCTCCCGGCTCGAGGGCCGCTCCGGCAAGCTCGCGCGCCTGTGCGAGATGCTCGAGGAAGTTCTCGAATCGGGCGAGAGGGCGCTCGTCTTCACCCAGTACGCGAAAATGGGCCGCATGCTCCAGCGTCATATCGCGGAGACTTTCGGCCGCGAGGTCCTGTTCCTGCACGGCGGCGTGCCTCGAGCCGAGCGCGACCTCATGGTGGAGCGCTTCCAGGCCGAGGGCGAAGGCCCCGCCGTATTCGTCCTCTCGCTCAAGGCCGGCGGAACGGGCCTCAACCTGACGAACGCCACCCATGTCTTCCACTACGACCGTTGGTGGAATCCGGCGGTGGAGAATCAGGCCACGGACCGGGCCCACCGCATCGGCCAGACCAGGAGCGTCCAGGTCCATAAATTCATCTGCGCCGGAACGCTGGAGGAGAAGATCGACGCGATGCTCGAGCGCAAGAAGGAAGTCGCGGAACGGGTCGTCGGCGCCGGGGAAGGCTGGCTCACCGAGCTCTCCAACGCCGAGCTGCGCAAGATTTTCGCCTTGAGCGCGGAGGCGGTGGGGGACTGAGCTTGCGCAGGACCCCATAAAACACAAAACCCACCTTTCGGTGGGTGCAGGTCCTGACATTTCTCGTTACAGGTTCGAATGCGTTAAATTGGTTGCGGGGGCTGGATTTGAACCAGCGACCTCAAGGTTATGAGCCTTGCGAGCTACCGGGCTGCTCTACCCCGCACTAAAGAGTAGCATGTGCACGCCCGGATAGCAAGGCCTGGCCGAAAAGGGCAGGCGAAGGACCCATCGCGGCCCGGGTCTTTCGCCTCACCCACTGGGCCTGAAATCACCGTACTCTATCCGTATGAGAGCTTCCCTGCTCGCGCTGCTGGCGTTCGCCGTGCCGCTGCATGCGACCGACGTCGGCACGCACGTCGTTTTCGCGGGCCTGCCGATGGACCGGCGCATCGAGCTGCCCGCCGGCGCGCGCGCGGGCGCCGTCGTCTGGGAGTCCGGCCCGAGCGACCCGGTCGACGCGGACTTCGAGGCGATCCTGTTTCAGGGCCTGCTCGGCGGCCCCGGCGTCGCCGTCGAGGCCGCGGTCAAGGACGGCGCCGATTGGGGCGCCTGGAGCAAGGCGGAGGGAGAGCTCTCCGACGGGGGCCGCTTCTGGTCCAAAGCTTTGATCTCCGGAAGGAAGGGCGCGTCGGTGCGCCTGCGCGCCGTCGCCGACGGCACGGGACGGCCCGCCTGGATCGAGTTCTTCGGAGTCTACGCCTCCGACCTCGCCGAGGAGCGTCCGGGCCAAGGGCCCATGCGGGTCCAATCATGGCGGAAGACGGCCGCCCCGGCCGAGGGCGGAGCGCCCAAGCCAGACGTCCTGCCGCGCTCCGCCTGGGGCGCGCTTCCGGCCTCCAAGCCCTACGAGCCGATGGTGCCGGAGCGGATCTCGGTGCATCACACGGAAGCGCCCCAGCCGATGACCCGCGACGGGGCGGTGGGGGAGCTTCAGGCGATACAGCGCTTTCACCAGCACGGGCGCGGCTGGATCGACATCGCCTACCACTTCCTGATCGACGGCGGCGGCCGCATCTGGGAGGGACGCCCGCTGACCTTGGTCGGCGCGCACGTCAAGGACAAGAACGACGGCAACGTCGGGATCTCGATCATGGGGGATTTCTCTGCGGGCCGCGATAAGCCCACGGCGGCGCAGCTCAAGTCCTTGATCGCGCTGACGCGCTGGCTGTCGGAGACGTACGCGATCCCGGCGGAGAGGATTGTGGGCCACCGCGACCAGGAGCAGA
>JAQTNG010000347.1 GCA_028714015.1 Elusimicrobiota bacterium
CAATCCGACCGCTCCGCCGATCATCGACGCCAAGCCCGGCTTCCTCACGCTCCTCAAAAATGTCCGGTCGAAGGACCCCCTGAAGCTCGCCGACGCCCTGCGGCGGCTGGGCTTGACCACCACTCTCGGAGACCCGTCGGGACGCGCCGCCCTCGTCCACCCCCAGAGGGGCGCCGACACCTGCGCGATCGTCGCCCAGCAGGAAATCCTGATGGCCCACGGCCTTCTCGCCAAAGGCGACCCGGTCAAGGTCGAAGCCCTCCTGGCCAAGGAAGCCCGGGACCGCGGCTTCTATCGCAACGGAATACCCGTCGCGTACCAGGCCGACCTGCTCGTCGACCGCGGCCTCATCGTGACCAAGCAAAGAGACGTCCCTCTCGAGACGCTCGACGCCGCGGTGCGCCGGGGCGGCATGGTCATCGCCAGCGTCGACGCCCGGCCCCTCTGGGGCAGGAGCGATCCCCAGAAGCTGGGGCACGCGGTCGTCATCACCGGAGCGGAGGTCGGCCGCTTCGACGGCAAGACTTTGGGCTACTATATCAACGACAGCGGCGTGCCCAAGAACGGCGCGGGCCGCTTCATACCGATCGGGGAATTCAGGAAGGCGTGGGAAGGCCACACCAAATCTTTCGCGGAGGTCCATTGAAGATGAGACGCACCTGCCTCCTCCTGCTGGTCGCCGCGGCCGCCGCCTGCGGTCAAAAGGAGCCCCCCCCGGCTCCCCCGCCCTCGGCTCTCGAGCAGGCCGTCCGCGTCCTCTCCGCGCAGGGCGCGTGCGCGACCCTCATACCCCAGGAGTGGTCGCCGTCCTGGCCCGTGCCGTCCAAGCGCGGCGGGGCCTTGCGCTACCGCCTTTTCTTTTTCGGGCGGGAGGGCGACCCGCAGAAGGGCTTCACCTTCCACGCGCCGCAAGGAGAGGCCGACTTCACGCCCGACGGCCGCGTCCTGGAGTGCCGCAGGCTTGAGGGCGAGCCCGTCGCCATACCGCGCGACGGCCGCTTCGCCGCCATGACGCTCGACGAGATCATGGCCCGGTCCTCGCGGCTTTACGCCGACACCGAGGCCGTCGCCGCGCTGTACGCCTCGGGACGGGACATCGGCGACACGGGCCGTGCCCGCGTGGCCGCCTTCGCCCGCGATCTCGCCGCCCTGGCCGATCCCGCGCACGCCTCCGCCTACCGCGGCCTCGACCCCGACTTCTGGGCCTGGGTCGAGAAGAACGGCGGCGCCGTTCCCGCGAAGTAGCGCCCGCGAATTCCGACCCGCGCCTGACCGATCTTTTTCCTTTTTTCATTCTCTCGACGAGAGTTTTGATCAACTGCGTGCTCAAAACCCTAGAGGGAGAAATGGCGATCGATTGCGCACAGATCAACTGAGAGCTCAGAAGGCCACCGTTTAGGCTGGGTCCGGTTAATTGGTTAAGCCGTCCGCAAGGATAGACGCCGGCTCGCGTTATCCACAAAGCGCGAGACGAAAGCTGTCGTTGACGACAGTTTTGGGAGCTGGCCTGTGGATAGCGGAGATAACGCGCAAGCCCGGCGCGATGTAAGCTTCCGACCCCCGCCGGCGTATCATCTCCGGACGCAGGCCCGCTCCGCATCAGAGGCCCGAAGCGTCCGGAGATAAGCTTTATGAACCGCCTCGAAGCCGTCGCCGGAGCCTCACTCTTAGCCCTCGTCGCCGCGGGCGTCGGTCAGAAGTACAACGAACTCTCGAAGCTCGCCGGGACTCCCCCGCCCGCCAGGACCATCCGGACTAAAATCCAGCTGGAGACCCGGCCGGAGCGCACCGTCGACGCCGCGATCGGAGCCTACCTGTCGGGCGTCGAGGCCGCCGCCGAGGCCGATAAGCGCGTCCAGCTCGGCAGCCTTCTCGCTTCGCTCGAATCGCCCGAGTTCGACGGAGAGGAGATCGACGCCGTCACCGCCAAAAGCCTGTCGAAGGCCGTCGTCGCGGTGCTCGAGAAAGCCGGCGACGGCGGCGCGGAGGACCTCGAGCTGCGCCGGCGCGCCGTCGGATTTCTCGCGGCCCGCGTTCCGGGCCGCACCAGCCGCGACTTCGTGCTCAAGGCCATGGAGGAAGGGCCGGTCGAGATCCGCGTCGAAGCGCTCAAGCGCGTGGGCTCGCCGCTCGGCGTGCGCGGCTCGGCGGTGTACGCGAAGGTTCGCGAGCTCGGCGACAAGGGCCTCGTGCCCGACTCGCTGCTCCCCTCGGTCCTGCGCCGCACGGGCGGGGTCAAGGCGAAGGACGGCCTCCTCGCGCTGATGACGTCGACCGACAGCGCGAAACTCATCGCGGGCTGCGCGATCTCCCTCCAGGACTACCGGGACCCCGAGCTCATCGGAAAGATCCTGGAGCGCCTCGAGGCGGTCGGGATGATCGACACGGCGAGCAAACTCCCGTGGATCAGTTCGCCGCTCCTCGACGAGCACCTGAAGTCCGCGGACAAGGCCGGATTCCGCCGAGGGATGATGGCGATGGCGACGCGGCCGGTCCTGGTGAAGACGGCAATCAGCCACGTCGAAAAGGGCCTGCAGAGCCCGGACCCCGACACGCGCCGCTACGCGGCGGTCGCCGTGAAGAAGGCGGTCGTCGCGAAGCTCGTCGACGCGAAGCTGGGCGAGACCTTGCTCGCGGGCCGGCTGCAGGTGGAGACGGAGCCGGTGCTGAAGGCCGAGCTGACGGGGGGCCTCGAGAGGATCCACAGCCTCCTCGAGCAGAAGGAGACGGGCGTCCAGTAAAGAAAGCCCGCAACGCATTGGAGCCTCCCGCTCTCGGCGCGGGGGGCTCCTTCGCTTCGGGCTAGCGCTTGCGGGGCGCGCCGCGCGCCGCCGTCGAGACGACCGGATCGGGGAGGCTGTTGGGATCCGGGACCGGGTTCCTATCCGGAAGGAAATCCGCGGGCTTGGTGGGATCTCCCGGTCCGGTGCTGGCCCGGGGCGCCGCGCCCGTCAGGGGCTTTCCCGGAGAGGAGATCTCGGCGGGCGCGGGCGAGGCTTGACGCAGCCGCTCCGCCACGAAGTACAGGCCGACGAGCACGGCCAGCACGAACGGGCCCAGCTCCCAGATTTTCCCCTTCATCAGCGGCAGAACTCCCGCAGGGGAACGAAGCGGGTCTCGGGGCCCTTGCCCAGGACCAGGAAGAAGGCGGGTTTGATGTCGCGCGTGAACGCGAGATTCAGGCCGCCGAATCGCTTGGCGTGCTCCGTCATCCACGCCTGGAAGCGCGAGAGCTCCTCGCGCTGCTCGTCGGGCTTCGGGGCGGACGCCAGGGAAACATGCGGCTGGAACACGCCGTCGTAGGCGTCGCGCTTGCGAAAGCCCTTGTCCGTCAAAGCCTGGCGGTCCTTCATGAGGCGCGACGACCATTCCCCGGGAACGGGGCCGAGGGCGAGCGCGACGACCTGCTTTTGGGGACCGAACATCTCCGGCGCGCCCTTCATCACGAGCGGCCCGCTCGACAGGTCGGGGCCGGAGAGGGCGAGCGTCTCCATCGCCTCCGCGTCGTCCGGCTTCCAGCCGGCGCCCATGAACGCCAAGGTCACGTGCAGGTTCTCGGGCTTCTCGAAAGCCAGGCCGGGGAATTTTTTCGCGAGCTCGTTGCGGGCCTTCCCCCACTTCTTCGCGAATTTCGTCTTGCCCAGCGGCAGCGCGGAAAACAGGAGGAGCGCGCCGCGCCCGTCCTTGTCGAGCGCGTCGGCGGGACACGAAAGCCCGGCGGCCGCGCACGGCCGCGAGAGCGCCGCGAAGAGAAGAAGGGCCGCGGCGGCGGTCCTCATTTGGCGCCGGACTCCCGCTCGGCGAGCAGGACGTTGAGGCGGCCGATCAGGGCGCGGATCGTGGCCGAGCCGCGCTGCTTGGCCTGCAGGACGTTGGGCTGGGACGCGTCGAAGGTCCGGCCGACCGAGACGGCCAGGGCGCGCGGCAGGGCCTGGGCCATGTACAGGTCGTTGCCCTCGGCCTTGAAGTCGTCGCCGAAGACGGCGATCTGGGACTCGTCGTCGACGAGGCCCTTGGCCTTGAGCATTTCCATCGCCTTGCGGGCGCCGGTGCCTTTGTGGGCCTTGAAGTACTGGACGTAGGGCGCATGGCGCATGGTCGGCATCGGCTTGAGCTGGACGAGGTAGCCGAGGCCGTTCGCCTTGTTG
>JAQTNG010000348.1 GCA_028714015.1 Elusimicrobiota bacterium
GTGCGGGTGACGAGTTTGAAGACGAACGGGTAGGCCGACGCCGCAGCGCGGAGCTTCACGCGCGCGTCATCGCGCATCCACCCTTTGATCTCGATAAGTTCGAGCGTACCGTCAGGCAGGAAAACGTCGAAGTCCGGCGTATATCTGAGATCGGCGCCGAGGCGTAGCGTCAGCCCCTGGTAGTGCCACTCCGCAACCCGGCCGGCGCGCTTTAGGAGGTCAAGCTGCGCGCTGTAGGCCCGCTCCAGCGCGTTCATCCGGTCGGCCAGGCGTAGGAGGCGGCTCGCCCTCGCCTTCGGCCGCACGGAGCCAGGTACCGCACCGCTCGCAAGCGTCGAGGCGCTCATCGGGGTCCGCGACCCACGCGCAAACCGGGCACTTCTGCAGGGCCATACTCACGGACCGCGCGTCCTCCACGGTGGTTACACCCGTGAGGCAAATAATAGCAATCGGTGTGGCGTTCTGCAATACTCATTTCTTCCTCGGGTCTGGCCGGTCGAGGTCGAGGGCGTTCGCGCCTGCCCAACTTCGGAGGCATTCCCCGCAGCAGAAATCGCGCTTCATGTGGCCGACGTTGACGCCGCGGAGCGTCACCCACAGCGCCGTAGGTGTACCGAGCGGAATCGGCTCGCCACACCAGTCGCAGCGTACCTCCGGCCCGTTGGTGCGGCTCACTTCCACGCCCCGATCGGGAGGTCCGGCGCCTCCGCCAAGACACCAGCCGCAGCGGCCAGCGCCGTCCCGAACGCATCCGCCAGCCGCTCCGCCAAGAACGGCTCGTTGACGTGCGCCCAGGTGAGGTTCATATAGCCCTGGAAGAGGTAGCCCGCATGGAGCATCGCCTGCCCGAACGCCGCCCTGAGCGCCTCGCGCCGCCACTGGATGACGGGCCGCTGCGGGTAGCCGATGACCCGCGTCTCCGGCGCCAGGCCCGCCAACTCGACGGCGAGGCCGTACTCGCCCATGATCCGCTCCCCGAGCTTGCCGAGGGCCGCCGGCACCTCCTGATCCGCCAGCTTCCCCAGCGTTGCCGAAGCCGCGGCAAGGCTGATCGTCTCCCCGCCGAACGTCGTGCTGCAGAAGACCCGGCCGTCGAGCAGCTCCATGTACTTCCGGGGCCCACAGACGATCGAGAGCGGGAAGCCGTTGGCCATCGCCTTCCCGGCGGCGATGAGATCGGCCCGCACGCCGAACGCTTCCTGCGCGCCGCCCAAGGCCATCCGGAAGCCGGTGACGACCTCATCGAAGATCAGCAGCGCGCCGTACTGGTCGCAGAGCGCGCGGCAGCCTTCAAGGTAGCCAGGAGGCGGGAGGACGGGGTTGGTCGCGACGACCGGCTCCATGATAAGACAGGCCGCGCGCGAGCCAGGCAATCGGCGATCAAGGTGCGCCTCGATAGCAGCCAAGTCGCCGTACGGCACGCGCGTCATCAGATCGCGGCTAGAATCCGGTACGCCCCTCGGGTTTGTGTCAGCCACGAAGGCGTCACTTTTCCCGTGATACCCCACGTTGACAATTCGCTCGCGGCCCGTGACCGCCCTAGCGAGTCGCACCGCCGTATCGCACGCATCCGCCCCGTTCTTCTGGAACCGCACCATCTCCGCGCCCGGTACCAGCGCGCAGACCTGCTTGGCGACCTGCGCCTCAAGGTGCGTCGGCAGCGAGAAGCTGACCCCGTTGCGGAGCTGCTCGATCACCGCCGTATCGACATCGCTGTCCCGATACCCGAGGATCACCGCCCCGAGCGCCGAGACGAAATCGACGTAGGTCCGTCCGTCAGAGCCGTGAATCCGACAGCCGTCCCCGGAGACCGCGAGGTCTGGGCAGCCCTGCGGGAAACGCGAGGGATGCTTGCTGTAGGTCTGCGTCCCGGCTGGCGTGAGGTCGCTCGCGCTATTCGTCATGGGGAATTCCCATAGCGTCTTGTAGTTTTCGCTGCGCCGCTCGTAGCCCGTCTGTATAGGCCCGTCCCTCGATATCCCGCACGCGGCGATAGAACTCGGTACGCTCGGGGGGACGCCCGCGCCGAACGCGCTCTTGGACCCAGCGCCAGAGTAGGTCTACAGAGTCACTCACGCCGCCTCCACGGTTCGGACTGCCGCCACCGTTGCTTGCCAACTCGCGTCCTTCGCGTGCGCCATCACCTGCCGCACGAAGTCCAACTCCGGCTGCGTATCGACGCTCCACTTCCGGTGCGCCGGCTGCAACTGCTCGACTTGCCGTACCAGGCCGATCGGGGGCGGGAGGAAGCCGACGCCGCCATGCCGCCGCGTCCAGAGCGTGACGTGCTCCCGCTCGTCGCCCTGAGCCTCGCGGTTCGCGCGCTCCAACTCCTCACGACCGAGCACTTCGACGTCGAGGCCATCGGGCCAGCCTGGGGTAGTTGCGAGAAGCCGATGGTTTAGGTCATGGCCGAAGTCGGCGACAACCGCGTCGATAAGCGCCGGGTCTATGAGCGGGCAGTCGGCCGTGATCCGCACGACCGTCTCTGCGCTCGCGTTCTGCGCGGCCTCCGTTAGCAGGGCGAGCGCCTCTGATGAACCGCGGCAGAGGTTCCAGTCGTGTTCGAGCGCGAGAATCTCTAGCGGGTCGTTCTCGACCGTCGCGTTCGTGCAGAGCATAACAAGATCAGCGTGCTCCGCCGCAAGGCAGCGGCGCATGACGTGCCAGAGCATCGGCTCGCCGCAGAGGCCCGCGAGGACCTTGCCCGGAAGGCGGTCGGAGCCCATGCGCGCCTGCACCAGGATAACCGTCCTAGGCATGATATTCTCTGCCGCCTTGGAGTTTATCCTTTAACGCTCCCATTTGCTCGTCCCTGATTCGCCTGAACGGCGACGGTCCATTGCTATTCCCGGGCAGTCGGCCGCCATAAAACCGCATTAGTTCAACCGCCTGAACCCATATGGCCATATCTCGCGCCTTCTTGCTTCGTAGTGGATACCTCCTAAAGACCTCTACGAGCATTTGAGATTCCTTGATCGTCTGAACCACGAACCTCCACGCGGGATTCGGCGCACGAGCTTCTGGCCGTGCCTTTTCCATGTACAACTTGCCGAATCCTAGCATCTGTTGGACATAAGCCAATGTCCTATGATCGTCCGCGCGAAGCAAAATAGAGAACACGCATGTTGGGCTGCCGCCAGCGAAGATAACGTTGAATGAACCTTCTCCGTCAGCGAGCCCGGCGAACCAATAACCGAATTGATCATCAATAGCATTTAACATCGGTCCGCCTGGACGAGGATCGCGGTACTCACTTGGCCCGCCGCCGGTCGCGAATCTGCCGCGCGACCGTATCCCGCACCTGGCTATCGAGCGGCACGAGCGCGGCTTGCAGTTGCCGTTCATCGATCTCCATCGTCGTGGCGAGAAAACTTCCGCTCCGGGTCGGAATCGAGTAGCGCACGGCGATCAGCGTGCCGTGGCGCTTGAGGTGCCAGGAGCCGAAGCCCGGCCAGACGCGGAACGGGACGCGCCGCGGCTCTGGGCTCATGGTTGCGCGAACCGGCTCGGATTGACCACCGGCTCACTCACGCCGCCGAACTCTAGGAACCGTGGCTTGAGCCCCTCAACCGTATTGAACCGCGCGGCCGGCGCCATCGCCGTTTCGAGGTTCTGCTCTAGCTGCCCCAGCGTCTCGCAGCCGAAGACGACATGATCCGCCGTGAGCAGCGCGCCCGCTAAGGCGAATGCCGCTTGCGGATTCGCGTACTGCGCCGCCTCGAAGACGGCCTGCACGCGCGGTCGGACGGTTTCGGGGATACGCGGATCGTCGGGATGCAGGGTGAGCAGGCCCTGGCAGAAGGGCGAGCGGGCGAAGACCGTCGCGCCCCGGCGCTCCGCCTCCGTGAAGACCCCGGCGTGCCACGCCCGGAGGTCGAGCAGGTCGTGCGGGACCTGAATCGCCCCACAGCCGTATTCTAGGGCAGCGAAGGCTTCCTCCGGCGTATAGCAGGAAACGCCTGCATAGCGCAGATCATGTCCGATCTCACGCAGGGCGCGAAAGAAAGCGCCGAGCACTATCGCATTGCCGGCATAGCGCGATGAATGGATCAGGTAGGCATCGAGTCTATCGACGTGGAGCCTAGCGCACGATTCTTGGTAATGCTCGCGCGTGATCTCCTCAATGCTCTTGGGC
>JAQTNG010000349.1 GCA_028714015.1 Elusimicrobiota bacterium
AGATCGTCATTCCGGCGATGCTGCTCTTCCCGACCCTTTTCCTGTTCGTCTATCTCATCTATGAGACGGCGAAGCTGTCCCGCGAGAAGATCAAGCACCAGTTCGCGATGGACGCCGCGGCCTTCGTCGAGGCGACGAACTACTCCGACTTCCTCAACCGCACCGCCTACGTCAACGGCGCCTTCCCGATGCGCATCTTCGAGCAGGGCTACGACGACTTTCCCGCGGAGTGCGAAGGCAAGGTCGAGCACTGCGAAAAGATCACCTACGCCGAAATCCTCTACAAGAACGGCATCTTCCCGCGCAGCCGCAGCGGCAAGAAGTCGTTCGACACCGAGGACAAGTGGGACATCGAATACGGCGGCAAGGGCCTCGGCAAGAATTCCACGAGCCCGACCTTCGATGATCCCGTCGTCCTCTTCTCCATGGACGACGCCAACAAGTTCTGGCATCCGTGGGACCTCGCGACCGAGGTCTACAAGCTTTACGTGCAGGTCTTCTCCCTGCTCGGCTCCGTCGAGGACGCGCAGTGGCAGGTCCTCAAGCGCCTGACCAAGGACTCGAAGCACAGCTTCCTGCAAAAGTCCTACTGGCTCAACACCGGCGACTCCGCCAACTACGGCTCCGAGCTCGCGAACAGCTTCGACGCGGCCCTCGGCGATTTCAAGACGACGCCGCACTGCGTGCGCAAGCTCGTCTATCACGGCAACCGCCACATGGGCGGCACCGGCATTCAGCAGTATCGCGTCTTCGGCACCGACCCGCCCGTCGATCTTCCCGACTCTCCCGGTTGCAGCGGCGGCGGCCTGTTCCAGATGCAGACCGTCGACAACACCTCCATCAACGCCCTGAGCAAGCCGGGAGCCACGGAGTATCCCGGCCTGTCGCTGTCCCTGCGCTGGCAGATCCCGGGCAAGAACTACTTCAACGTGGACTTCGGCAACATGCCCCAGCACTTCCGCACCGGCGCGCCCGAATTGCACACGACCGTGTCGGTCGGCGCCAACAACCCGAACGCGAAGGTCTGGCCGGAGCCGACGCCCAAGTTCCAGGTGAGGCAGTTCCCTTGAGAAGGCTCGGCCGGCGCGGTCAGGCGACGACGGAAGTCGTCCTCCTCTTTCCGATCTTCATGTTCTTTCTCTTCGCCTTCGCGAAGGTCTTCGCCCTGCTCATCCTCATGCAGAAGCTCGAGATCGCGTCCTTCTACGCCGCCCGCAGATGGCAGCTGGAGTCGCACCGCAACGCCGCCCATGAGGCCTGGGACGAAAGCAGGCTGCGCCCCAACATCCAGGAGCAGGTCCTTAAGTATCTGGGCTACGGCACCCCCGCCGCGAAGTTCCTCGACCTCGTGGATTTCTGCCGCCAGACGGCGAACTGCCCGAGCAAGCCCGGCGTGACCGTCCAGCGCACCCAGGTTTGGAACGTCGTCACCGTGACCGCCTGCACCAAGCCGCTGCAGATGCCGTTCTACCAGACCACCGGCTTCGTCGTCTGCTCGACGAAGTACGTGCCCAACCGCGACCGCCCGATCGCCTTCGTCCTCCCCGGCATCAGCCCGTAATTTGGAACAATTGCTATGATGCTCGGGTCGCAGGACGGCCGGCGCTTCAAGGAGACCGCATGAATTGGGCTAAGTTCAAACTCTGGTGGGAATTCTACTGGGTCCATGTCGTCCTCGCCTTCATCGTCCTCGCCGCCGTCCTCCTCCCGCTCTGGTACCTGACCCGGCTCGAGGAAAGCGTCGCCCGCTACATCATCGGGTTCAACGTGATCTCGCTGCCGTCGAGCATCATCAACTCGCTGATCTTCGTCTTCTTCCTGTATACCTTCCAGTACGGCGGCCTCGCCGACATCAGCAAGAAGAAAGTCGATCCCACCAAGATCAACGTCAAGTTCAGCGACGTCGTCGGCCTCGCCGAGCCCAAGCGCGAGGCCTGGGAGATCGTCCAGCTCATCAAGGACCGCGCCCTCCTGCGCAAGATCGGCGGCAAGATCATCCGCGGCATGGTCCTGGCGGGCCCTCCCGGCTGCGGCAAGACCCTGCTCGCCAAGGCCATCGCGACCGAGGCCGGCGTGCCGTTTTTGACCACCTCCGCATCCGAGTTCATCGAGGTCTTCGTCGGCACGGGCGCGGCCCGCGTGCGCAAGATCTTCCGGCGCGCCCGGCTCTACGCCCAGGCGCACGGCGTCTGCATCCTCTTCATCGACGAGATCGAGGTCATCGGCCAGAAGCGCCGCTTCGGCGGCGCGATGGACGGCGGCACGTCCGAGTCGAACAGCACCCTCAACCAGCTCCTGGTCGAGATGGACGGCCTCAACGAGACCGACGCCGACGTGGTCGTCATCGCCGCGACCAACGCGAACCTCGACATCCTCGACGAGGCGCTAATCCGCCCCGGCCGGCTCGACCGCACGATCCGCGTGGACCTGCCCAACCTCAAGGAGCGCCTGGACATCTTCGAGTACTACGCGAAGAAGCTCAAGACCGATCCGTCCATCGATCTGGCGCGCCTGGCCCGCAAGACGGTTCAGTATTCGCCCGCCTCGATCGAGAACGTCCTCAAGGAGGCCGCGCTGATCGCCACCCGCGAGCGCCGCGAGCTCATCTCCTACAAGGACTGCGTGGCCGCGCTCGACCGCATCGAGCTCGGCATCGCGCACCGCGTCAGCATGACCGCCAAGGAGCGCGAGATGACCGCCTTCCACGAGGCCGGCCATCTGGTCATGATGTACCTGGAGCATCCGACCCGCGACGTCTTCAAGGCCTCGATCATCGAGCGCGGCGGCGTGCTCGGCGTCGTTCACTCCGTGCCTCGCGGCGAGATCATCCTCGACGACTCGGCCTCGCTGTACGCCAACATCAAGGTCTCGCTCGGCGGCTATCTGGCCGAGAAGATCAAATATGGGGTAACAACCGAAGGTGTGGGCTCGGACTTCACCGCCGCGATGCGCCACGCGCATTGGATGGTCTGGTCCATCGGCATGGGCGAGAGCGGCTACGTCGGCAACTACGCGACCATGCCCTGGGAGCACATTTCCGAGGACGTGAAGAAGAGCCTCAACGCCGACACCAACAAGATTCTTCGCAACGGCATGGCCGAGGTCGAGAAGACCCTGCGCGCCGAGTGGCCCATCGTCGAGCGCTTCGCCGGCGAGCTGCTCAAGCGCGAGGAGCTCGACTACGACGAGATCGTGGAGATCTTCAAGGAATACGGCAAGCAGCCTCGCCCCTTGCTCGAGTCCGCGTAAAGCTCAGCCGCGCCGCTCAAATCGTCGGGAACTCGCGCCGGCGCGGGTTCCCGACGACTGTTTCCGGAAACGGCATCAGCGCGGCGAGTATGAGCCGCCGTTCTCCAGATAAGCGCGCTCGATCGCCCGTGCCGCCTGCACGATATGGCTCGACTCGAGGGGGCGCAGCCAGGCCAGGATCAGCTGCATCTCGTCTCCGCCCGCCGGCACCAATTCCACCTTGGGTTCTTCCGGGGATTGGTCGGCGACTCCGAGGCCCTTGGGCGGCCGGGAGCTCAGGTCGGCGCCCTTGAGCAGCGCGGTATCCCAGGCTCCGGCGTCCATGTGGGAAGGCTTGCGATGAAAAAAGATCATCGTGCAGTTGAGCACGGGCCCGCTCGGGATGGCCAGGTCGTCGATCTTCTCGCAGCTGAGGACCACGGTGCTCGTCAGGGCCTCTTTCATCTCCTTGAGCAGCTGCAGGGAATTCTCGAGGTAGTCCGGGCCGAAGATGACGACGGCGCCGTGCCTTATCATCCTTTCGCCGGTTTGAGGCGGGAGCTCCTGCTGGGCCATCGTCAGGCCTCCTTCTTCGCGGGAGCTTTCTGCTGCTTCTTGAGCCAGTCTTTCAGCCAGAAATTCATTTCCGTCTCGAAGGTCTTCCTCACTTCGGGGGAGTTGATGTCCTGGTCGAACTTGACGCCGGAGCCGCGTACGACCTTGCCGGATTCGTCATACTTGCCCCGGACAAGAACGATTTTATCAAGCTTGCCGTTCAAATCGAACCGGAAATACCGCGTTTCCTTATCGAGACCCGAGCGCTTTGTGTTTACGACGTAGGCGCACACAGCCCTCTTATCGACGGTCTTGGGGGTGGGGCCTCCAATGTTTTCAAAGACA
>JAQTNG010000350.1 GCA_028714015.1 Elusimicrobiota bacterium
GATGAAAGGGTTCACGACGCACCCGCACCAGGACATGGAGATCGTGACCTGGATGCTCGAGGGGGAAGTCGAGCACAAGGACTCGATGGGCAACAGCGGCCTCATCTATCCGGGCCTGGCTCAGCGCATGAGCGCGGGCACGGGCGTCTATCACTCGGAAATGAACTCCCGCGGCGAGGGGCGCGCGCACCTGGTGCAGATGTGGGTGCCTCCGGACACCGATAGGATCACGCCCGGCTACGAGCAGCTCGACATCACCTCCGAGCTGTCGAAGGGCTGCCTGATCCCGCTCGCCTCGGGAAACAAAGACCTCGCCGCGATCCGCATACGCCAGAAGGACGCGACCCTGTGGGTCGGCCGCCTGGCCCCGGGCAAGGCGGTCAAGGTCCCCGAGGCCTCGCACGTGCACCTGTTCGTCGCCAAGGGCGCGGGCGCGCTCGCCGGCGCGGGCGAGCTCGCTCAGGGCGACGCGGCGCGGCTCGTGCGCGCCGGCAGCCCCCTGTGGACCGCGGGGCCGAAAGGCTCCGAGGTCCTCATCTGGCAAACCAATGTCCAGTAAGGTGTCAGGCCTGCCGTAAGACAGTATTTCCCGGAAATACTGTCCGACCGGCAGGCCTGACACCACTAATGCCATAATGAAGGCATGAGAGGACGAGGACGCGGCGGGCACCAGAGCCAGAAGGGCGGCAACCGGGGAGGAGGCAAGAGTTCCGGCCAGGGCAACACGCTCGACGGCAAGCTCCAGCACAAGGGGCGCTTCGGCTTCCTGCTATCCGAGGCCGTCGGCGTGGCGGACGTGTTCGTCAGCGGCCCCACACTCGGCCTCGCGATGGACGGCGACCGCGTCCGGGTCCGCCTCGGCGGCGAGCGCAACGGCAAGCGCATGGGCGAGATCGTCGAGGTGCTCACGCGCGCGCGCACGACCGCGATCGGATTTCTGCGCAAGGCCGGCAAGTACTGGGCCGTCCTTCCCGAAGGCGCCGACGAGTCTCAGGCCCTGCTCGTGCTGGGCTTTTCGCCCGGCGCGGGCGAGCCCGAGCCCGGCGTCCTCGTCGCGCTCAAGATCGAGCGCTGGCCGACCCCCAGCGCCCCCGCGGCCGGCACCGTGACCAAGATCCTCGGCAAGGCGAACGTGCCCGCGGTGCGCCTCTCCGCCACGCTCGCCTCCAAGGAGATCGACACGACCTTCCCGAAGGCGGTCGAGAACGAGGCCGAGCGCATGGGGCTCGACCCGACGCCCGAGCAGTGGGCCGGGCGCAAGGAGCTGTTCCACCTGCCGATCTTCACGATCGACGGCGCCGACGCGAAGGACTTCGACGACGCCGTCTCGCTCGAGGAGCTGCCCGGCGGATCCTGGCGCCTCGGCGTGCACATCGCCGCCGTCGCCGAGTACGTCAAGCGGGGATCGGCGATCGACGCCGAGGCCTCCAAGCGCGCGACGAGCGTTTACCTGCCCGGCCGCGTGATCCCGATGCTGCCGCCGAAGCTCTCCGACCACCTCTGCTCGCTGCGCCCCGACGTGCCCCGCCTGACCGTCACCTGCTGGCTTCACCTCGACGAACACGGCGCCCCCGGGACGGTCGAGCTCGAGGAGACCGTGATCCGCTCCTGCCGCCGCTTCACGTACGAGGAAGTGCAGGACGTCGTCGACGGCAAGCCCGTCGAGCGCGTCACGCCCGAGGTGAAGGCCGTCGTACTCAAGATGGGCAGGCTCGCCAAGATGCTCACCAAGGTCCGCATGCGCCGCGGCGCCCTCGACTTCATGACGACCGAGTATTACGTCAAGATGGACGAGCAAGGTTTACCATTACTTGTCCTCAAGCGCCCGCGCCTCGACAGCCACCGCCTCATCGAGGAGTTCATGGTCGCGGCCAACGAGGCCGTCGCCCGCACCTTGTCGAAGCACAAGGTCCCGTTCATGCGCCGCCTCCACGAGACGCCCGACCCCGTGCGCCTTCAGGCGCTCCAGGAGGAGATGGGCCTGCTCGGCATCGTGGCCAAGACCTCGCTCGTGGCCCATCCCGTGGAAGGCCTTCAAAGCCTGCTCGCGGCCGCCGTCGGCCACCCCTTCGAGGAGACGGCCAACATACAGGTCATACGCAGCCTGAAGCAGGCCCGCTATTCCGCGGAGCAGGGCGGCCACTTCGGCCTCGCGTCGAAGGACTACTGCCACTTCACCTCGCCGATCCGCCGCTACCCCGACCTCGTCGTGCACCGCGCCGTCAAAGGCCTGCTCAAGGGCGACAAGACGAGCCACGTGTCCGGCATCGACCTGGAAGGCCTGGCGGTGCACTGCTCCGAGCGCGAGCGCGGGGCCGCCGAGGCCGAGCGCAAGGCCGTCGACATGGCGCGCGCCGCGATCCTGGGCCGCTCCGTGGGCCAGGAGTTCGACGGCGTCGTCGTCAACGTGACCACGGCGGGGGCCTTCGTGTCCCTTCCCGATTCCGGCGCCGTCGGCCTGTGGCGCGGCGCCAACGCGACGATCGGCCAGAAGCTCAAGGTGAAGCTGACCGGCGTCGACGAGGCCCTCGGCCGCATCGAGCTCGAGCCCGTGAAGGACTCCCTGCCGAATCAGATCCGCGTCACGCCCTGGCAGAACAAGAACAAGGCCGCCAAGCCGTCGCCTTGGCAAAACAAGAACAAGCGCCGCCGCCGATAGGCGTCATCGGCGCCGGGCCCGGCGCCGTTAATGACGCTAGTTACGATTTCCTGAAATAACGGTGTAACAGGTCGCGGTCATACTCCCCGTGTCGGCGCCCCCGACTGGAGTACACCGAGATGAACATCATGATGGTCGCGGCCGTCGCCGGCCAAGGAATCAATCCCGCCGTTCCTTCGCATGAGGGCATGATGTGCTGCCTGTTCCTGGCAATCGCCGGGATGATGCTGCTGACCGCCGCCGCGCTGATGGTCGCCCGCGAAGCGCCGAGAGACGCGGTGCGCTACGCCCGCTCACACCGCCGCCCGAACGGTCTTTAAGTCCTCCCAGCGCGTCGTCCAGCACGGGGACCGGCTTTCGCAGCGCGAGCCCCAGCCGCCGGACGTTTCTCCGGCGTAGCGCAAGGCGCCCGCCCCGAGGGAGGCGTTGAGCCGGTCGACCGTCCGTGACAGCCGCGCGGACTTTTCCACGGAGCCGTCGTCGAAGAACTCGCTCTGCGCTGTGTCCGCGGGCTCGAGGCCGCCCAGCACGATCCCGGCCTTCTTGTACGCTCGCCCCTCGACGAACAGCTTTTCGGCGAGCGCCTTCGCCGCGCGGATCAAGGTCGGCGTGTCGTTCGTGGGGGGCAGGCGAACCGTGTCCCCGTCGAGAACGGGGCGGTCGTCCTCGCGCCAGCCGAAGTGAACCCCGAGCTCGCCCGCGCGCAGGCCGTGGCGCCGCGCGCGCTCGGCCGCGCGGGCCGCGAAGGTGGCCAGCGCCGAGCTCAGCGCCTCGAGCGCGTACACGGGCTTGCCGAACGAGCGCGAGACCGTCACCGATTGGCGCGCCGCGGGCGCGTCGGCCAGGGTCAGGCACGAGGTCCCGCGCAGCTCGTAAGCGAGCTTGAGGCCGCCGATTCCGAGAACGCTTTGAATCAAGGCGTCGCGCGCGCGGGTGAAGTCCCCGGCGGTGCGGATGCCGTAAGGCGCCAGCCGCAGAGCCGAGCGCTTGGCGATTCCCCAGACGTAAGTCACCGGCGTCTCGTCAAGAATAGCCTCGCGGATTCCGGCGTCAAGCAAGGACAGCACGCCGCTTCCCTTCTTCGCCTTGTCGGAGCCGAGCTTGGCCAGAGCCTTCGTCGGCGCCAGGCCGACCGCCACCGGCAGGCCGGTCCACCGCCGAACTTCGGCGCGCATCGCGTGGGCGCGCGCCTCGAGCTCGCGGTCGTCCGGGAAGGTGAGAAACGACTCGTCGATCGAGTAGTTCTCGACGACCGGCGCGTGGCGGGTCAAAACGGCCGAGACGCGGCGCGACATGTCCACGTACAGCTCGTGGTTGGCCGAGATCGAGGCGATCTTGTGCTCGGCGACCAGCGCGCGGACCTCGAAAAAGGGCGCGCCCATGGCGACGCCGAGCGCCGTGGCCTCCTCGGAGCGCGAGATCACGCAGCCGCCGTTGTTCGAGAGCACGATGAC
>JAQTNG010000351.1 GCA_028714015.1 Elusimicrobiota bacterium
TCCCTTGGGCCGGCGACTTTGCACTATTACCTTTCGGTAAGTTTGCCAAGTGAGTGCAGGTTATTGAACAGCACCGGAAGAATAGGTTCTGCGTCCTGACCGGCGCGCTCGTCGTCGGCGGGCTCGTGGCGCTCGGCGGCGAGGAGCGCGCTTCCGACGCCGCGCTCGAGCGCGCCTTGGGCTGGACCGCGCGCGAGACTTTGCTCGCCGACGCCGCCGAGCTCGGCGCGCTCGGCGTCCTCGCCGGGCTCGCGGCGGCCGCGACCGCCGTGGGCCTCGGCTGGGCGGTCGCCAAGCGCCTGTCCGTGCCTTTCGCCGCCGACCCGCGCGACGCCGCGCTGCTCTTCGCCGCGGCGGCGCTTTTGCCCGTCCTCGTGGGCCTCCTCGCCGGAGCCTCGGGACGCCGCGCGGCCGTGATGGACGCCCTGCGCCGCGATACCTAAAAGTCCCATGGCCGTCATGGGCCGAAAGGCCCGCGACTGTGCTAGAATCGCGCCATGAAGATCCTGCTCCCCGCCCTCGCCCTGCTCCTCTCGCCGCTCGCCGCCTCCGCCGAGACCCCGGCGCTGCCCTCGTTCAGCTTCACCGGCGTCGCGGCGCTCCGCGCCGAAGCGTCCGCGATCGCCGCGCCCGCGCCGCGCCCCTCCGACGTCATCGTCAAGGGCCACATGCTCATCCAGGCCGGGAAGGATTCCTTGTTCGGCTACGCCAAAACGCGGGAGGAGTTCGCCGAGGCTTCCTCTTACTGGTCCGAGGTCCTCGCGGCCGCCGGCATCCAAACCGGCGTTCCCTCGTTCGACAAAGACGGGATCTTCATCCTGCCCTACCGCACGGCCGACGGCCGCGTGCTCCGCGACTTCCTGGCCGAGGCCCGCCAGTTTCCGCCGAAGGACGAAAGCGGCCTGCGCGCCAACATGGCCCTCGCCCAGAAGGCCCTGTCGGCGGCCGGGCTGACCCCGGTTTCGGCGCGCGTCGTGAACCTCGAGTCCCTCCTGCCCACCTACTCGATCCTCTATCTGACGAAGCCCGAGGCGGCCCGAGAGCACGAGAGCCAGCTGCGCGTGCTCAAGCCCGGCGACGACATCGACGCCGGCCTGATCAAGGCGTCCGGCGTGGCCGTCGTGCAGAAGCCGCAGCCGTGGCTGCTCGTCTACATCGGGCCCGAGCTCGGCTACGTCGGCTTGATCGCGAAGACGGCGGAGGACCTCGCCCTGCGCCTCGAGAAGCGCAAGGCGTACCTCGTCGCCGCGGGCAAGCGGATCGTCGGCGAGAAGCTGGTGCCGATAGACGACGCGGAGTACAAGTTCGGCGCCGAGCTCCTCTTCTTCCAATAAACGTCCTGCTCGCCGGTCAGTTCAGCGTCTGACGGAAGCGGCGGCCGGCCCAGTACAGGGCGACGGCGCCGAGCGCGGCCATCGCCGCGAGGTTCGGCAGCACCGCGCCCAGGTCCCCGCCCTTTAACAGCAGATGCCGTATCACGATCACGAAGTAGCGCAGCGGGTTGAACCAGGCGATCCAGGAGAGCCACTTCGGCATGTTCTCGATCGGGAAGATGACGCCGGACAGCTGGATCGACGGGAAGATGAACAGGAATCCGCCGAGCATCGCCTGCTGCTGATCCTTCGCGTAGGAAGAGATCAGGAAGCCGGCGGACACCGTCGTGCACACGAAGACCAAGGTGGACAGGCTGATCAGCCACAGCGGGCCGCGAATCGGCACACCGAGCGCGGAGGCGACGATCAGGACCAGGGGCAGGTCGATCATGCCGAGAAGGACGAAAGGAACGGTCTTGCCGACCAGCACCTCCCACGGCGCGATCGGCGCGGCGAGCAGGGTCTCCAGGGTCCCCCTTTCGCGCTCCCCGGCCATGGACAAGTTGGTCAGTATGATCGTCGTCAGGCACAGCATCAGGCACAGCGTGCCCGGGATCATGAAGATCGCCGTATCCCCCGTCGGATTGTAGAGCACGCGCGTCGAGAACCGGAACGGAGGGTCGTCGGGGGACAGCCGCTCGTCGCGCAGATGCTCGTTGAGCACGGCCTGCGCGTAGGTCTCCACGCCGCGCGCGCGCACGGAGTTCAGCGAGTCCACGAGCAGCTGATATGAGGCCTGGCCCCGGGCCATCGCGCGGGCCGCGCCCTCGGGAGGAGCGACGAGCACGGCCTCGGCCCGCCCGGAGCGCACCCAGTCGAAAGGATCGCCTTCCCCGGGCGCTGCGGGAATGAACCAGCCGCTGGCGTAGAACCGGTCGGCCAAACGCCGCGAGAACGCGTCGTCGGGACGCGCGGCCACGGCGAGGCGGACGTTGCGAATCTCGCTCGACAGCGCCACGCCGAAGATGATCAGCTGCACGACCGGCATGATGAACAGCATGCCGCGCGCGCGCGGGTCGCGCAGGGTCTGGACGAGCTCCTTGCGGATGAAGCCGATGATGGTGGGATTCATGGCTCGAGGTCCGTCTTGAACTTGCGCCAGGCGACCGTCATGAACACCGCGGTCAGCGCCGTCAGCGCGGCCAACGGCCCGGCCACCATCGAGATGTCCGGCGCGCGCAGGAACAGAGAGCGCGTCAGGATCATGTACCAGCGCGCGGGCAGGATCATCGTGATCCACTGGAAGGCGGCGGGCATGCTCGCGATCGGGAAGATGAAGCCCGACAGCAGCTGGATCGGCATCATGCCGGTGTTCATCGCGGTCTGGAAGGCGAGCTGCTGCTGGCGGGTCACCACCGAGATCACGAGCCCCTGGGCCATCGTCGCGGCGAGGAACAGCAGGGTCGCCAGCGCGAAGATCAGGTGGCTCCCCAAAAACGGCACGTCGAACACGAGCCGCGCCAGGGCGTAGACGAGCATGATCGCTCCGAAGCTCAGGACCATGTAGGGCGCGAGCTTGCCCAGGATGATCTCGAGCGGCCGCACCGGCGTCGCCAGCAGAAGCTCCATCGAGCCGTTTTCCCACTCCTTGGCCACCGTCAGGGCCGTCAGCAGCGAGGAGATCAGCCCGACGACGATCACGAAGATGCCCGGCACCACGAACCAATGCGAGTCGAGCTCGGGATTAAAAAGGAAGCGCGTCCGAAGGACGGCGGGCGGAGGCGGGGCTCCGGCCAGGCGCGCGCGAACCGCGCCCTCCGCGCCCGCGAGATAGGACGACACAATCCCCGCGTTCGAGTTGTCCGCCCCGTCGAGAAGGACCTGCGCCGACACCGGCTTTCCCGCGCGCAGGTCGCGGCCGAAGCCCGGCTCAATGATCAGCGCCGCCTTCCCTTTCTCCGCGCCGAGCGCGTCGGCCGCCGCGAGGGCCGACTCGGCCCGGCGCACCTTGAAATAGCCCGAGCCTGAGACGATCTCGACGAGCTCGCGGGAGACGCGGCAGTTGTCTCCGTCGGCCACGAGCAGGGCCACGCGCTTCACGTCGAAATCGATCGCGAAGCCGAAAAAGAGGACGAGCAGGACCGGAAGCCCGAGCGACACGCCGAGGGTCACCGGGTCGCGGCGTATGTGCCAGGTCTCCTTGCGGGCGATCGACAGCGCCCTGCGCGCGTCGAAGACGCCGCTCACCGTTCGGCCCCCTCGACGAGGCGTATGAAGACGTCCTCGAGAGACGGCCTGATCGCGCGCACGAGGACGCCCGGGGCCAGGGCCCGCGTCAGCTGCGACACCGCGGCGGCGTCGGCGACGCTCGCATGCCAGCGCAGGCCATGAGGCTTGAGCGCCAGCACGGCCGGATCGCGGCGCAGGCCCTCAAGCCAGCCCTCAGGCGCCCCGGGCCCGGGCTCGATTTCGACGAGCGGTTCGGGAAAAGCGTGAGACTTGAGCGCCTCGGGCTCGTCGAGCGCGATGAGCTTGCCCGACCTCATCAGCGCGATGCGCCCGCACTGCTCGGCCTCGTCCATGTAATGGGTGGTGACGAGCACGGTCTTGCCGGAGCCGGTGAGCCTGCGGATGAGCCCCCAGAACCGCTCCCGCGCGGCCGGGGCCACCCCCGCGGTCGGCTCGTCGAGGAAGATGATCTCGGGGTCGTGCAGGGTGGCCGCGGCCAGGGCCAGCCCCTGCTTGAGCCCTCCGGGCAGGTCGCGCACCATGGCGCTGAGGGCATGGTCGAAGCC
>JAQTNG010000352.1 GCA_028714015.1 Elusimicrobiota bacterium
CGCCTTCCCGACTACGACGCCGCGATCATCGAGACCCATCACAAGACGAAGAAGGACGCGCCCTCGGGCACGGCCCTGCGCCTGGCGGTGGCGGTCGCCGAGGGCCGGCGCTCCGACGCCCCCGTGCCGACGGCCTCGATCCGCGTCGGCGGCGTCGTCGGCGATCACAGCCTCGTTCTGGCCGGCCCGTTCGAGCGCCTGACGCTCTCGCACGCCGCGGAGTCGCGCGACGCGTTCGCGCTCGGCGCGCTCGAGGCCGCGCTCTGGACCGCGCGCAAGAAGCCGGGCCTGTACGACATGCTCGACCTGATGGGGCTGCGATGAACCTCTGGAAGTCATGGGTCGAGTTCTTCGAGGAGGAAGGCCCGGATGTGCCGCGCTACGATCCGATTCACCTGGCCGTCGTCCTCGTCGCCTGCCAGGCGGCCGTCGGCGTCCTGTTCTGGCTGCTGTGGACCGCGATGGTGTACGAGGGCGGCTTCGGCGCGGGCGAGGGGAAATTCGGCAATTTCATCGCGTTGGCCCTGATCGCGGCGATCGTCGAGGCGCTGCGGCGCGCCGACCGGCGCCACGCTCGCAAAACGAAGTGAACTCGCGCAAGGCCCTGCTGCTTCTCGGCGCGAACCTCGGCGACCGCGCCGCCGCCTTGCGGCGCGCCGTCGCGGGCTTAAACCGCCTCGAAGGCTGCCGCGTCCTCAAAGCCTCGCGCCTGTACGAGACCGCCCCCGTCGGCCCCAGCGACAAGCCGTACCTGAACCAGGCCGTCGAGCTGTTGACCGGCCGCACCGCGACCGGCCTGCTCATCGAGGCCAAGCGCCTGGAAGCCGCCGCCGGCCGGCGGCCCGGCCTGCGCTGGGGGGCTCGCCCCCTCGACGTCGACATTCTCGCCCTGGGTCGTGAACGCGTGCGCACGCCCTGGCTCAGCGTCCCGCATCCGGCGACGGCCGGCCGGGCCTTCGCCCTGGCGCCGCTCGCCGACATCGCCCCCGCCTTCAAGCCCGACGGCCGCCGCGCCGTGCGCTCCTTGCTCTCCGCTATGAAGCCGGACCCCCGAATTGTTAAGCTGTGGCGAAATGGCCGATAAGATGAAGCCCCCGGCTTACGCCGGCGCCGTCAAGAACGTCACGGTCTCCACCTTGCTCGACATGAAGCGCAAGGGCGTCAAGATCGCGATGCTGACCGCCTACGATTTTCCGACCGCGCGCCTGGCGGAGGAGGCGGGCGTCGACGTGATCCTCGTCGGCGACTCCGTCGGCATGACGAAGCTGGGCTATGAAAGCACCTTGCCCGTCACGATCGACGAGATGCTCCACCACACCAAGGCGGTCAAGCGCGGCATGTCCCGGGCCTTGCTCGTGGCCGACATGCCCTACCTCAGCTACGAGATCGATCTTAAGGAAGCCGTGCGCAACGCCGGCCGCCTCTTAAAGGAAGGAGGCGCGCACGCGGTCAAGGTCGAAGGCGGGATGGAGGTGGCCGCGACCATCAAAGAGTTCTTGAAGATCAACGTCCCCGTCTTCGGCCACCTCGGCCTCACGCCCCAGGCGGTCAATCGCCTCGGCGGCTACAAGGTCCAGGGGCGCAGCCCCGAGGCCGCCGAGAAGATCCTGACCGAGGCGAGAATACTCGAGGGCGCCGGGGTGTGCGCCGTGGTGCTCGAGTGCGTGCCGGCCGACCTCGCCAAGGAGATCACCAAGCGCCTCCAGGTTCCGACGATCGGCATCGGGGCGGGCCCGCACTGCGACGGGCAGGTGCTCGTCAGCGACGACATGCTGGGGCTCTCGGAAGCCGGACCGACCAAGTTCGTCAAGCGCTACGCCGACCTGCGCGCGCAGTCGCTCAAGGCGATCGGCGACTACTGCCGCGAAGTCCGCGACGGGTCCTTCCCGGGCCCCGAGCATTCGTTCACCTCCCAAAAATGATCTGGCTGGCGGCTCTGCTCCTCGTCTCGGCCGTTTATGCCGCCTGCTGGTGGGGCGCGGGCATCATCCTGCACCCGCCGGCGATGTCGCCGATGTGGATATTTCCCGAGCAATTCGGCCTGAGATACGAGAAGATCGCCTTCAAGACGCGCGACGGACTCGAGCTCAGGGGCTGGTTCATCCCCTCGACGACCGGAGACAAGCGCACGATCCTGATGTGCCACGGCTGGGGCGACAACAAGGGAGAGCTGCTCAAGCAGACCTACTTCCTCAACGAGAACGGCGGCTTCAACCTGATGTACTTCGACTTCCGCTCGCACGGCGAGAGCGAAGGCGAGATCACGACGATCGGCGGCCTCGAGACGATCGACTTCGACGCGGCGATCGAGTGGCTGAGAGCGGCCAAGCCGGAGTTCGCCGCTTCGGTCGGGGTGTTCGGGCTGTCCATGGGCGCCGCCGTGACCGTCGCTTCCCTGCCCAAACACCCCGACTTGCGCTGCGCCATCGTCGAGAGCCCGTTCTCCGACTACCGCACCGTGATCAAGCGCTGGGGCTGGAACAACATGAAGGTTCCCTATTACCCGCTCATCGCGCTGACCCTCCTCCTCCTGCGTTCGCGCGTAAAGGATCCCGAGATCGACCGCTTCAACCCGGTCGAGGCCGCGCCGAAGATCTCGCCGCGCCCGCTGTTCGTCATCGGCGGAGAGCTCGACCGCCTGATGACGCCCGAGGACGTGAAGAAGGTCTTCGACGCCGCGCGCGAGCCCAAGCAGCTCTGGATGGTGCCCGACGCCTGGCACGCGAAATGCCGCGAGGCCGCGGGCATGGAGTACGACACGCGCGTCATCGGCTTCTTCTCGAGGAACCTGTGACCCTGATTCCGGTCGTCCGCACCAAGAAGGCGCTCGCGCGCCTGGTCGCGGGCTGGCGCCGCCAGGGCCTGTCGGTCGGCTTCGTGCCCACGATGGGCGCCCTGCACCCGGGCCACGCGGCGCTGGTCAAACGAGCCTCGCGGGAAAACGACCGGACGATCGTGTCCGTTTTCGTCAATCCGCTCCAGTTCGGGCCCAACGAGGACTACGGGCGCTACCCGCGGGCTTTGCCCGCCGACCGCAAGCTCGTCGCGGCGGCCGGGGCCTCGGCCGTCTATGCCCCCTCCGCCGCGGAGATGTACCCGAAAGGGTTCCACACGCATGTCGAAGTCGAGGGGATTTCCGACCTCTACTGCGGAAAATATCGCCCCGGCCATTTTCGGGGAGTAGCGACCGTCGTCCTGAAGCTCTTCAACCAGGTCCGCGCCGACCGCGCCTATTTCGGCGAGAAGGATTGGCAACAGGTCCGGATACTGGAAGACATGATCCGCGATCTCGACATGCCGGTCGAGATAGTCCGCGTCCCGATCGTACGTGAAGCCGACGGCTTGGCGCTGTCGAGCCGCAACGCCTACTTATCTCCCGCCGAGCGCCGGGCCGCTCCCGCCCTGCGGGCGGCGCTTGAAGCGGGCCGAAAGGAAGCGCGCCGCCCGAATTCGCGTCCGGAAACGGTCGCCGCCGCGGTGCGCCGCGCGCTCGCCGGCACCGGCCTCAAGGTCCAATACGCCGCGGTCTGGGACGGCCGCCTGCTCGCCGCCGCCTATCTGGGAAAAACCCGATTGATTGACAACCTTCCGCTCTAAAGTTACGATAACCACTCCATGACGCAGAAAGGCCACAACCACGAGAAGGCGGCGCCCGCGAAGCCTTCCTATAAAAGGCAGCAGTACTGGGTCGACGCCCCGCTTCAGCTCCAGATGGTGGGCTTCGTCGTCCTCCTGATTTCCGCCAGCCTGCTCCTGACCGCGTTCGCCGTGTTCCGCGGCGTCCAGGAATCCTCGATCTCCTCCCGCCAGATCTTCCATTCCCTCGAGTGGATCAAGAGCGCCCTGCGCGCCCCGCTGCTGCTCGCGTCCGCGATCTCGCTCCTGGCCGGGGGCCTCGTCACCTTGTTCTGGTCGCACCGCTTCGCGGGCCCCCTGAGGGTGATCTCCGCCGGCATCGCCCGCATTCGGCACGGGAATCTCGCCGTGCCCGTGCGCGTCCGGACGACGGACGCGCATCAGGAGTTCGCCCGCGAGTTCCAGCTCATGCAGGACGAGCTGCGCAAGATGATCGCGGAGGACCGCGCGCACGTGGCCGAGGCCGTC
>JAQTNG010000353.1 GCA_028714015.1 Elusimicrobiota bacterium
GTCCGCGTCGATGACCGCGGCGGTGTTGTAGTAGGTGCCGGTCGAAGGCGTCTCGTAGATCGGGGAGACGATGACCATCTGGTGCTTCTTGGCCAGCTCCTGCATGAGCTTCGTCGTCGGACCGGTGATCGGCTCGGCGCTGTCGTACCACTTCGCGTCTTGTTCCGCGCAAAAATAGGGACCGTAAAATATCTCTTGAAGGCTCAGCATCTGGACGCCCTTCTTGGCGGCCTGCTCGATCATGGCGACGTGCTTGTCGATCATCTTGGCCTTGATCTGGGACAGCGAGTACTTCGGGGGAAGCCAGTCGCACTTCGCCTGGATGAGACCGCATTTCACGATTCGGGCCATAATTATCCTCTCTATTGCTGTATGCGTCTGTTGAGCTGCGCCAGCCGTTCCACGACGGGCGGCACGCCGAAGAAGCGCTTCTCGAAATGGAGCACGGTGGTGTCGTCGATCGGCAGTCGGAGCTGGTAGCGGTTGTCGTCCTCGCTGTGCTCGAACTGGGTGCCGTAGGTCTGGGGCAGGCCGATGGACATCAGGAAGCGGTCGAGGCTCGCGGCGGCGAGCCAGCGCGAGGGGCGGTGGCCGTTTATCGATGCCATCGTCGCCAGGCGGTGCGCGGCGAGGAACTCCTTGGGCTCGGTGCCGTGAAGGAAGAGGACGGCGGCGTGGTACATGTCGTTGGAGGTGTTGACCGTGCCCTGGCCGATCATCGCGACGAGCTCGCGCCGGCGCTCGGCGTCGCGCAGCTTGAGGGCGTCGACGTCCGCGGCGGAGTTGTAGACCTTCTCGCGGTCCTGCTGGTCGGCCGCGTGGAGGTCGTCGAGGCGCAGGTTGTCGGTTTCGGGAGGCATGTTCAGGACTTTAGCATCTAGTGACGCCGGTAGACTTCGCCGTAGCCCTTCATCCCGTTCTTCGTGTAGTCTTCCCACGTGAGCGGCTTGAGGCCGGTGTCGACGGGCTTCATCGTGATGCAGCCGTCCACGGGGCAGACGAGCGAGCAGAGGTTGCAGCCCACGCAGTCGTCCTGCAGCACGTGCGGCTTGCGGTTGCCCTTCCTGCGGTCGATGTCGATGCACTGGTGCGTCGTGTCGTTGCAGGAGACGTAGCACACGTCGCAGGAGATACACTTGGCCGGGTCGATGGAGGCGACGCTCTTGTAGTGGAGGTTGAGCTTCTTCCAGTCCACGATGCGCGGCGCGCTCTTGCCGATGAAGTCGGCGGTCTTGGCGAATGCCTGTCTTCGCATCCAGCCTTCGAGGCCGGCGTTGAGGTCCTCGATGATGCGAAACCCGTGGTGCATCACCGCCGTGCAAAGCTGCACGGAGGACGATCCCAGGAGCATGAACTCCACCGCGTCGGACCAGATCGAGATGCCGCCGATGCCGGAGATGGGCAGGCCTAAGGTCTCGGGATCCGTGGCGATCTGGCTGACCATGTTGAGCGCGATCGGCTTGACCGCGGGCCCGCAGTAGCCGCCGTGGGAGATCTGCCCCTCGACGGCGAATTTTGGAATTAAGGTTTCTACATTAATGCCCATGATCGAGTTGATCGTGTTGATGAGGGACACTCCGTCCGCGCCGCCCTGCTTGGCCGCGCGCGCCGCGAAGCGCACGTCGGCGACGTTCGGGGTCAGCTTGACGAGGACGGGGATCGTGGAGACTTCCTTGACGAACTCGGTGACCATCTTCACGTACTCGGGGACCTGGCCGACGGCGGCGCCCATGCCGCGCTCGGACATGCCGTGCGGGCAGCCGAAGTTGAGCTCGATGCCGTCGGAGCCGGCCGCGATCACCTTCTTGGTGATCTCGTGCCAGGCCTTCTTCTCGCAGGGCACCATCAACGACGCGATGACGGCGTTGTTCGGAAAGCGCTTCTTGACCTCGTAGATTTCCTTGAGGTTCGTCTCGAGCGGCCGGTCGGTGATCAGCTCGATGTTGTTGAAGCCGGCGAGCTTCTGCCCGCCCAGGTCCATCGAGCCGTAGCGCGAGGACACGTTGACGACGGGCGGATCCTGGCCGAGGGTCTTCCAGACCGCGCCCCCCCACCCGTACTCGAAGGCGCGCATGATCTGCGCGCCGGAGTTGGTGGGCGGAGCCGAGGCGAGCCAGAACGGGTTCGGGGACTTGATTCCGGCGCAGTTCACGGAGAGATCGGGCTTGAGTCGGGGCTTCATGAGGAATGGCTCCGGGGCGTGATGGGCGCCACCTTGCGGCCGTCGATCGTGGAGATCCAGTATTCGTTGTCGGGTGGAGGCGGTTGATTAGGGAATAGCGCGCGGAATATGCCCCACGCGGCGCGCTTGCCGTCGGCGGCGGCGTTGACGACCTCCTTGCCGCCGTTGACCGCGTCGCCGCCCGCGAATATGTTCGGTTTCGAGGTCGCGAGCGTGTCGGGGCTCACCTTGAGGCGGCCGTCCTCATGCTGGGCGAGGCCGAAGGCCTTGGCGAGCGCGAAGTGCTTGGTCTGCCCGATCGCCTTGACGACCCGGTCGCAGGCGATCCTGGTCTTGTCCGCGAACTCCACGCCTTCGACCTTCTTTTTGCCGAAGATGCGCTTGGGCACGGCGTGCGTCATGATCACGGCGCCGTCGGATTTGGCGAGAAGGATCTCGAAGTCGTAGGCGGTCATGTTCTCGGGGCCGCGGCGGTAGGCGAGGGTCACCTGGGACGCGCCCGTGCGCACGGACTGGGTCGCCGCGTCGATGGCCGTGTTCCCGCCGCCGATGACGACGGTGGCCGAGCTCTTGGGGACGCCCTTGCCGCCCTTCGCCTTGACGCGCTCGATGAAAGAAAGCGCGTCCACGACGCCGGGCAGGTCCTCTCCGGGGATGCCCAGCGAGCGGGTCTCGGACAGGCCGATGCCGACGAACACGGCGTCGAAGTCATCCAGCAGAGAGTTGGCCGGGACGTCCCGGCCAACCTCCTTGCCGGTGACGACGTCGCAGCCGAGCTTGAAGAGGAATTTCATCTCCGCGAGCGCCGTCGGCTGGGACATCTTGTACTCGGCGACGCCGTAGGTGTTGAGGCCGCCGGGAAGCTTGCGCTTCTCGAAGATCGTGATATTAAAACCAAGCCGGCGCAAGTAGGCCGCGCAGGAGGCTCCGGCCGGCCCGGCGCCGATGATCGCGACGCGCTTGCCGTTGTCCTTGCCGGGGCTGAAGGGAGGCTCCCCTTCGGCGTACACGGCGTCGGTCGCGTGGCGCTGGAGGCGCGCGATCGAGATCGGCTTCTCCTGCCAGTCGTGGTAGACGCAGGCGCCCTCGCAGAGCACCTCGACGGGGCAGACGCGCGCGCAGGAGTGGCCGAGGGCGTTGGCCTCGAGGATCGTCTCTCCGGAGCCGAGCGGGTCCGCCGCCGCGATCTGGCGGATGAAACGCGGCACGTCGATGTGCGTCGGGCAGGCGGCGACGCAGGGCGCGTCGTAGCAGTAGAGGCAGCGCGAGGATTCGATCCGGGCTTCCTCGCGCGTCATCGGTCCCTTCAGCTCGGCGAAAGCGTCCGCCGGCGTCCTTTTGGACGGTGCCATGTCATTATTGTACTACTTGAGCACCTGAATGCGTCCCATCGACGGCTGCGGCGTCAGGGCCTTCATGATCGAGCTCACGCCGTCCTTGATGTACAAGGAGGAGACGAGCACCACGGAGGACAGGAGGATGCCGACGGCGATGTTCCCCCTCTCGAACTCCTTGCCTTCCTCCATCTGCTTGGTGAGCCGGCCGAACAGGCGCAAGGTCACCGAGATCGAGAACACGGCCAGCGCCATCGAGGCCGCCAGATGCCCCGCCATGCGCGCGAGCAGCTCGAGCACGTTCGCGTTCTCCTCGGTCGGCGCCAGCAGGTGCATTCGGATCATCTGGATCGACGAGTCGGTGCCCGCCATCAGGATCTGGGAGGCGGAGAAGATGATCGTGCCGACGAGGAGGCCGACGGCGATGTTGCCTTCCTTGATCTTCTTTTCCATGTCGAAGTCGGGGTTGGCCTTGATGAAGGTCCGGTAGGTCCAATAGATGACGAAGCCCGACATCAGGACCATCAGGAAGAAGTGAATAAGGCTGACGAGGACGCGCGTCGCGATCATGGGTTTTTC
>JAQTNG010000354.1 GCA_028714015.1 Elusimicrobiota bacterium
GGGGCTCGTCGTCTGGGGCCTGACCTACCGCATCCTCAACGGCCTGCTGCCGCTGCTCTAGCGCCGCCGCGCCCGGAGCGCGGCCAGATACTTGGCGGCCTGGGCGTGGCCCGGATCGAGCCGCAGCGCCTCGGACAGGTGCTCCTCGGCGGCGGTCCAATCCTTGCCCCAGGCCAGCACGGCCAGATCGAACTCCGTCTCCGCGAGCGGGAACAAGGCCAGCGCCCGGCGGTAGCGCGCCTCGGCGCCGGCGGGATCGCCCAGCTTCTCGTGCGCCACGCCGTTGTGCGTGGCGGCCTCGGCGGCCTGGCGGCGTATCGAGGAAACGACGTCGGGCAGCGCCCGATAGCGGGCGGCGAGCGTCAGCTTTTCCTCGAACAGGCCGTCGGCGATCGCGTAGGAAGCCGCCGCCTCGGCCATGCGCCCGGAGCTCGCCTGGAGGTAGCCGAGGAAGTAGGGGATGTCGGGGAACAGCCAGCTCCCGGCCCAGGCTTCCTCGAGGGCGCGCTCCGATTCGGCGAATTTTCCTTCCTTCCGCAGGCCCACCGCGTCGCGGTACTCGGCGGCGGCGTAGCCCTCGAGGAGGTCGCGCGTGAAGAAGTCCGGAGCCTCCTCGGAGCGGCGCGTCCCGCGGCGCACGAGCAGAGCGCCGGGCAGCCCGCCCTTGACGCCCGAAACGGCCAGGAGCAGCCCGCGCGGCGCGGAGGTCTCGGCGACGGGCTCCGGGGGCTCGGCGTCCTGGGTCATCAGCACCGGCGCGCCCGCGGCCCCGAGGGCCCTCCAGCCGTCGGCGGCCGCGAGGCTCGAGACCAGCAAGGTCCGGTCGCGGCGGCGCCAGTCGGCCTGATACCACGGCGCGCCGGCGAGGCCCTGTGCCACGACGCGAAGGTCGGGACGCCGGCCCGAAACGGTCTGATAATGCCACAGCGCGTAGAGCGGCACGTCCTTCTTCGCGACGACGACGGAGCCCGGAGGCGCGGCGCGGAAGGCGTTCGCGGCGAAGTCCAGGGAGTAGAAGCTCTCGCGCCGGTCGAGCCGGGCGGGCGCGCCGGTCGCGAGCGGCCAGGCGATGACCGCGGCGAGCGCGAAGGCCCGCCGGTTCGCGGCCAGCGCGGCCACGCCGGCCGCCAGCCAGAACAGGAGCACCGCGTCGGACAGCAGGTAGTGCGGCTCGAGGATCGCGGCGGCGTGGGGATTGGGGGGCATGTTCGCGAGGAACAGGAAGACCGGCCCCGCCCACCACCACGCGGAGAACCGGCCGTAGAAGCGCGCCCGGTCCTCGCGGAAATCGGCGACCGCCCCGAGCGCCGCGAAGGCCAGCGCCGGGCCGAAGGCGTCCCACAGGTGCGCGCCCCACAGCCGCAGGTTGTCGGCGAACAGCTCGCCGGCCGCGTAATTGCGCGAGATCAGGTCGAGCGTGCCGCCGTAGCGGGTGCGCAGCAGGGATTCGAGGAAGTTGGCGGCGGCGGCGGGATGATTCCAGTCGAGAAAAGGCCCCGTCGCCGAGCGCACGGGGAGGTAAAGATAGACCGAGAGGCCCGCGAGCCCGGCGCCGAGGCCCCACGCGCGGCGCCGGAGCGCGCCGTCGCCCCGCGTGCGCACGAGGAAGACCCCGAGAATCAGCGCGGCGGCGGGCGCGTTCGAGCCCGTCAGGGCGGCGACCGCCGGAACGACGAGCGCGGCGATGACGAGGCAGGCGTTGCTCTCGCCTTTCGCCGCCGGCCTGCAGGACAAGGCGAGCCACACGAGGCCCGGGGCGAGGAGGATCAGGTCGAGGCGGTTGGCCAGCAGGACGCCGCACAGGTAGCAGAACGCCGGCCACAGCCGCTCGGAGCGATCGTCCGACAGCCGCTCGGCCAGCGCGACCAGCCCGACCGCGCTCAGGACCCACAGCGAGTACATCTCCGAGACCTGGGAGACCGCCCAGAAGCCCGGGTTGAAGGCGAGGCACGCGGCCGCGGCGAGCGCGGCGAGCAGGCCCCTCTTGGGACGCAGCGCGGCGAACAGAAGGGCGCAGGCCGCCGCGCCCGCGACGGCGGAGAGGAGATTGAGCCGGTAGGCGGGATTTCCGAGCGGGACCGAAATCGCCAGGCGCGACAGCAGGACATACAGGGGGTAGCTCGTCGGGTGCGGGACCCCGAGCGTGGCCGCCGCCAGGCTCATCTCGCCGCTGTCGCGCCACGGGGCCAGCACGGGGGGAAGATTCCCCAGGTACAGAGCGAGCACGCCGAGGAATAGGCCGAAGCTCATTTTCGGCCCCGCGCCCGGAAACGAGCCTGGGCGGACCAGGACGCCGACCGCGCGTCGGCCGGGTCCAGCGCCGCCGCCGAGGCGAAGGCGTCGGCCGCGTCGGCCCAGCGCTGGTCGGCCCACAGGCGGGCCCCGAGGGCCGCCCACGGGCGGGCCGCTCGCGGCTCGCGTCGTATGGCGTCGCGAAACGCCGCCTCGGCCTCGCTGGTTCTCCCGGCGCGCTCGAGGGCCACGCCGAGGTTGACCACCGGCTCGGCCTTCGCGGGCTCGAGCGCCGCGCCCGCGCGGTAGGAGCGTTCGGCGGCGGCCCAATCGCGGCGCTCGACGGCGCGGAAGCCGTTGACGCCGAGGACATAGGACGCCGACGGCACGACCCACAGGGCGTCGGGCGCGACGGCGCAGGCCAGCTCGATCCACGAGACGCCGGCGACCGAGTCGCCCCGTCCCAGGGCCTCGATCCCGCGCTGATACGGGATGAAAGCGGCGAGCGCCCGGTCGCGGTAGCCGCCGCCGCGGACCCGGCGCAGCGCCAAGGTCTCGCGCAAAGCGGGGCCTTCGGGAAAGGCCGCCTTCGGGGGAAGAGGGCGGCGAATAAGCCCGGCGGGGGCGAGAACGGCGCCGGGGAGAACGCCTTCGTTCAGCGTCGAGTACCAGAGGCGGCCCGACGAGAACCAGCGGCCTTCGACCTCCCGGCGGCGGGCCTCCTTCGCGTCTCTATTCAACGACCGGAAATCTCCTCCATATCCGCCGGGGAAGACGACGCCGCCGCGGTCGTGGAGCTCCACGTCGGGACGCAGGCCCGAGGCGACGGTCAGAAACGACAAGGAATAAAACGTATCGTCGCCGCCGTCCATGACCAATATCGATTTCGGGGGCAGCGCCCGCAGGATCGCCCGTCCGTAGTCATAGGACAGGAAATCCGTCCGCCGGGAGGCGGACATCGCTTCGGGAAGCATCGAGACGGCCGCCATGATCGCGGCGAAAAAGGCGAAGGCCGGCACGCGCGCGCCGAGCAAGGAGAGTCCCGAGGCGAGAAAAGGAACCAGCCCGATCATGGGCAGAAGGAAGAAACGCTCGAGCGCGCCGCTCGTCTGCGCGTCGAAGCCCGGCCGGCCGAGGAACAGGAACAGGGGGCCGGCGGCGAGGAGCCAGGCGGTCGCGATCCAGGGACGGACATTCATGCCGGAGCGGCGCCAGCCGAGCGCGCCGACGGCGGCCAGCACGACGCCCGCGGGCCCGAAGGAATCGATCACGGCGCGCAGGAAGCGCCACAGCTGCGAGGCCAGCTCCAGGAGGCCGAAGCTGCGCGCGCCCTCGACGGTGAGAGCGAAGGTTCCGTAGTCGCGGCGCAGCAGCAGCCTCCAGACGGCGGCGAGCGTCGTCGCGTGGCCCCAGTCCACCGGCGGGGCCTTGAGCGCGCGCAGCGGTATGGCGAGATGAACGGAAAATCCGATCGCCGTCCCCAAGGCGGCGAAGGCGAGGGCCTTGGCCCAATTCCCCTTCTTGCCGAGCCCGGCGGCCAGCAGCGCGGGAAGGACGAGGACGAGCGTCTGATGCGCGCCGAGGCCGAGGCCGAAGACGAGGCCGAGCGCGGCGGAGGGGCCGCCGGACAGAAGGCGCTCTCCGGCGGCCGCGACGAGCCAGAGAAGGCCCGCGCCGGACAAGGCGAGGGGAGCGAACACCTCCGCGACCGCGGACTGCTCGCGCCACAGCGGCGACAGGCCGAGCAGGACGACCGCGCCGAGGCGCGCGGCGCGCGGGGCGCCCCAGCGGCGGAGCGCGTCGCTCAAAAGGGCCAGCGCCGCCGCGGCGCACAGCGCGGACA
>JAQTNG010000355.1:0-1429 GCA_028714015.1 Elusimicrobiota bacterium
GTCGGCCCCGCTTCCGGACAGGGTCGGCGACTGCTCCCGGTTCTGACGGCGGGCGTCGTCCTGGACGTGCGGCTTGAGGTAGTCGTACAGGGCGCGAGGCGTCTTGGCGCCGCCGGAAAGGCCCTTGAGGAAGTAGTAGGTGAAGATGCCGTGCGCCTGGTCGTCGAGCGTTCCGGTGATCTCGCTGCCGGACGCGGCGGCGAGCACGGTGAGGTTGGCGGAAGACGGCACGCTTTCGTCCACCTTGGACACGAGCGGCCGGGCCCCCTTGGCGAGGACCGAGCGGCCGCCGGAGCCGGAGAAGCAGGCGTCGAGGGCCACGACGACGCGCTTGGCCTTGAGCTTCGCCAGTTCCGCGTAGAACTGCTTGAGCGGGTAGGCGGAGGTCGTCAGGAACATCGGGTCGGCGTCCCAAGGCACGAGGTAGGCGTCGCCGTTCTCGGGGTCCGGCGCGCCATGGCCCGAGTAATAGACGAACACCGTCGACTCGGGCTTCACGTTGCGCGGCAGCCACTGCTGGAGATAGTTCTTGAGCTTGCTTCCCGTGGCCTGCGAGCCCTCGAGGCTGATGATGTTGCGCGCGGGCACGCCCATGGCTTCGAAATGTTTGCGCACGGTCTGGGCGTCGCGGGCGCCGTAGTCGGCCTTGGGGAGGGACTGGTAGTCCTCGATGCCGATCACGAGGGCGAAGTCGTTCGGGCGCTCGACGCCGCGGCGCGAGGGCGCGTCGACGTCGGAGGACGGGTTCCTCCTCTCCGGCGCGGGCGCGACGGCTGGCGCTACGGGCTGCGAAGGGGTCGGCGCCGCGCTCGACGCGACGAGCGGAGCGCCGGGGGTGGCGCGGCGCGCGAGCTCTGCTTGCATAATGGGTTGAATCCGGGGGAATTTCCGCGCTAGTTTGATGTCGCGGTCGGCGATGCTCACGCCCTTCGAGAGCAGGAATCTCGTCATCTCGGGGCGGTCGTAGACGATGCAGGAAAACAAAGCGGAGGCGCCCCCTCCGGTTTCCTCGAGAGCGGAGCCCTTCTCAACGAGGAGTTTGAGGACTTCGGGCTGGTTTCGAAAACAGGCCTGCCCGGCGTAGCCCGAGTTGTTGCGGTAGTTGCTCGAAGACAATGAGGCATCGACCGAGGCGACGTCGCCGCGCATGATGTATTCGTTGAGCGCCGATTGGCAGCCGCTGACGAATGGAATCGCCGCGAGAAGAACGGCCGCCAGGTATTTCATCAGTTGAACGCCCTCGGCGTCCGCTTGAGGAACTTGCCGTGGCTGGTCTTGCCCGCCCACTTGCCGTCGAGCACCATCGCCTCGCCGCGCGAGAACACGTCGCGGATCGAGCCCTTGACCGTCACGCCCTCGTAGGGGTTGTAGTCGGCGGCGCTGTGGTGGTTCTTAAGCGAGAAGGTGAAGGACTTGTTCGGGTCGATGA
>JAQTNG010000355.1:1439-4064 GCA_028714015.1 Elusimicrobiota bacterium
GATTCAGATGTCCCTTGCGCGGGTGCAGTCCGAACAGCTTCGCGGGATTGAGCGAGGTGATCTCGACGAAGCGGTTTTCGGTGATCTTCCCCTTCTGGACGGCGTCCCAGAGCAGGAGCATGCGGTACTCGACGCCGGGGGCGCCGTTGGGGATCTTGGCGAAGTTCTTCTTGCCGAGCTCCTTGCCGGGCTGATTGGTCTTGGCCTTCATGCAAAAAGAACAATGGTCAGTCGAAACGACTTGGAGATCATTCCTGACGAGCCCGTTCCACAGGCGCTCCGAATTTCCAGCGGGGCGCAGAGGCGGGGACATGACGAATTTGGCCCCCTCGAAGCCGGGACGGCGGTAATCGTCCTCGGACAGATACAGATATTGAGGGCAGGTCTCGGCGAACACCGGCAAGCCGCGGGCGCGAGCGGCGCGGACTTCCTCCATCGCGTCTCCGGCGGACAGGTGCACGAAATAGATCGGCACGCCGGCCATCTCGGCCAGGGCGATGGCGCGGTGCGTGGCCTCGGCCTCGGCGGTCATGGGACGGGTCAGGGCGTGCCACTCGGGGGCGGTCTTGCCCTCGGCGATGGCCTTTTGAATGAGGACGTCGATGACCGAGCCGTTTTCGGCGTGCATGCAGATCATCCCGCCGTTGTCGCGGGTGCGCATGAGGGCGCGGAAGATCGTGGTGTCGTCCGACATGAAGATGCCGGGGTAGGCCATGAACAGCTTGAAGGAGGAGATGCCCTCGTCGACGAGCTTGTCCATCTCCTTCTGCTGGTTCTCGGGGAAATCGGTGACGATCATGTGAAAGCCGTAGTCCACGGCGCATTTCCCGTCGGCGCGCTTGTGCCAGTCGTCGAGCGCGTGGCGGAACGTCTTGCCCTTCTGCTGGATCGCGAAATCGACGATCGAGGTCGTGCCGCCGAAGATCGCCGCGGTCGAGCCGGTCGTGAAGTTGTCGATAGTGGTCGCGCCCATGAAGGGCATGTCGAAGTGCGTGTGCGCGTCGATGCCGCCGGGGATGACGACCTTGCCGCGCGCGTCCACGACGCGCTTGGCGGGCTCGGTGATCTTGCCCACGGAGACGACCTTGCCGGCGACGACGCCGAGATCGGCGATGAACGTGTCCGACGCGGAGACGACGGTGCCGCCTTTGACGATCAGATCATATGGCATAAGATTTTTCACTCACCGTGTACATGAGCAGCCAGTACAGCGTGAACGACAGGCCGAAGCTGATGAACCACGCGTAATGATACAGCGAAATCCAGAACGGCGCCACCGTCGCGAGCTTGACGGTGCCGAGGAAGCCGGGAAGCACGGGCAGGCAGGACAGGACGAGGGCCACGAGCGCGCGGCCGTTCACCCCCCCGGCGTACCAGTAGGCCCCGTTTTTCTCATACAGCTCGCGAACGCTGAGCTTGGCGCCGCGCAAGATGTAGTAGTCGCAGATGAGGATGCCTCCGATCGACCCTAAGAGGGAAGAGTAGGCGACGAGCCACGTGAAGATGTATCCGGACGGGTCGGCGATCAGCTTCCAGGGCTGGATGAGTATGCCGATGACGCCCGTGATGTAGCCGCCCATGCGGAAATCGATCTTCTCCGGCCAGACGTGCGAGAAGTCGTTGGCGGGGCCGACGACGTTGGCCGCGATGTTCGTGGCGAGCGTCGCCACGCACAGCGAGATCAGCGCGATCGCGAGGACGAACGGGTTCTTGAACTTGGCGATGAGGTCGACGGGATCCCAGATGGACTGGCCGTAGATCACGACGGTGGCCGAGGTGACCGCCACGCCGATGAAGGAGTAGAGCCCCATCGTCGTCGGCAGGCCCAGGGCCTGGCCCAGCATCTGATCTTTTTGGGTTTTGGCGTAGCGCGAAAAATCCGGGATATTGAGAGACAATGTCGCCCAGAAGCCGATCATCGCGGTCAGGGCCGGGAAGAAGAACGGCCAGAACCGGCCTTCCTTGGGCTGGCCGGGCGCGAAGGCCGAGGGCGTGGACAGCATGTGGCCGAAGCCGCCCGCCTGGACGTACGCCCAGCCGAGCAAGGCCAGGCCGAGCGCGATGAGAAGCGGCGCCTTGATGTTGAGCAGGACGCGGATCGACTCCACCCCCCGGTGTATCACGTACATGTTGATCGCCCAGAAGAAGAGGAAGCAGCCCCACTGGCCCGCGTTGAGGCCCTCGAAGACGGGCGCGCCGCCCATCATGGCCGGAAACCACAGGCCGACGAGCTTGTAGATCGCCGCCCCGCCGATCCACGCCTGTATGCCGAACCAGCCGCAGGCGACGAGCGCGCGCAGGACGGCGGGCACGTTGGCGCCCAGTATGCCGAACGCCGGGCGGCAGTAGACGGGATACGGTATGCCGTACTTGGTGCCCGCGTGCGCGTTGAGGATCATCGGCAGCAGCACGATGCAGTTGCCGAGGAAGATGGTCAGGACGGCCTGCCACCAGTTCATCCCCTCCGAGATCAGCGAGGACGCGAGCATGTATGTGGGAATACAGGCGCTCATGCTGATCCACAATACGGCGATGTCCCGGGTGCCCCACGTGCGCTCCGACCTGCGCGTGGGCGCGATGTCCTTGTTCCAGTACGGGGACTTCTCGATGGGCTCGGAGTGGTCG
>JAQTNG010000356.1 GCA_028714015.1 Elusimicrobiota bacterium
ACGAGTATGCGCAGGGCCTCGGGCGTGCTGCCGCCCTCGGGCCAGATCTCCTTGAGCAGCTGCTTCTGCCCCACGACGCGGCCCGCGTCGCGGACCAGGGCGGCGAGCAAAGTGTATTGAAGAGGAGACAGCCGCACCTCCTTCTTGGCGAGCCAGACGCGGCGCAGAGTCAGATCGATCTTCAGGTCGCCGTGCTCGTACACCGGCTCGGGGTCGCGCGCGGCGCGCTCCGCGTGGCGCAGGGCGACTCGGATGCGGGCGAGCAGCTCCTCGACACCGAAGGGCTTGATCAGGTAGTCGTCGGCGCCCCGGTCGAGGCCGGCGATCTTGTCGGACTCCTGGCCGCGCGCGGACACGACGATCACGGGCGCGGAGGACCACTCGCGAAGGCGCTTGAGCACCTCGAGGCCGTCCATGTCGGGCAAGGTCAGGTCGAGGAGGATGACGTCGGGCTTGCGGGCGACCGCGAGGTCGAGCGCGGCCTTTCCCGTCGAGGCCTCGAGAACCGCGAAGCCGTTCTCTTCGAGCGAGGGCCTCAGGAAGCGCTGGATCGCCCGCTCGTCGTCCACGACGAGGACGGTCGCCTTTTTATCGCCCATTCGAGCCCTTCCGGGGCAAGGTCAGCCGGAAGACGGCCCCGCCGCCGGGCCGGTTCTCCGCGCGAATGGTCCCGCCGTGAGCCTCGACGACCGCCTTGCAGATCGCCAGACCGAGCCCCGCACCGCCCGGGGCCGCGCCCGCGCGGTAGAACTTCTCGAAGACGCGGTCGAGGTCCTCGGGCTTGAGTCCAGGCCCGCGGTCGGCGACGGAGACCTCGAGGACATCCATGCGCTCGCGCGCGGAGATGTCGATGGCCGCGTCCGGCGCGTGGCGCACGGCGTTCTCAATTAAGTTCACGAATACGAGTTCCATCAAAACCGGATCAACCGGCACGAGCGGCAGGTTTTCCGGGAGGTCCGTCTCGACGAGACGGCCCTCGAGAAGCTTCCCGACGCGCTCGAGCGCGGTGCCGATCACGTCTTCGATCGGATAGGGTTCCTTCTTGAGGCTCGCGCCGGACTCGAGGCGCGTGGTCTCGATCAGGTTGAAGATGAGCCGCGTCAGGCGGTCGGCCTCGCCGCGTATGTTCTCGAGAAGGTCGCGGCGGGTGTCCCCCGCGCTCTCCGGCGTCTGAAGCAAGGTGCTCGCCGAGCCGACGATCGCCGCCAGCGGCGTGCGCAGCTCGTGGGAAACCGCGCTCAGCAGCGAGCTGCGCAGCTTCTCCGTCTCCGCGACGACCTCCGCGCGCTTGGCCGCCTCCGCCTGGGTCCGAACGCGCACCGCGAGGTGGCTGATGATCAGGGCCACCGCGAACATCACGATGAAGGTCACCACGTACTGGGGATGCTCCACGTGGAAGGTGAAGCGTGGCGGCACGAAGAAGAAGTCGAAGCACAGCACGCCGAGCAGCGAGGAGAACAGCGCCGGGCCGCGGCGGCCCCGCAGAGCGACGACCAAGGTCCCGACCAGGTAGACCATGACGAGGTCCGGGAGCGTGAGCACCGAGAAAAGCCCGAAGCCTGCCGCCGTCGAAACGGCGGCCGCGGCAGCGGCGAGGCCGTATTCTCTCGCGAATTCGGGCATGACCCTATGGTATCACAGGCGCACCAGCAGCGCCAAAGTGATCCGGTTCTCCGTCTTGCGAAGATCGGGCGCGAAGCCGGCGACGGCCGAGCCGGGCGCGCCCGTGTTGCCGCCGGGGGGCGTAACGCCGCCCGGACCGGCGAAGTAATCCACGTTCGCTTCACGATGATTCCACTCGGCGCGCCAGGTCACGTACTGGTTCGGCATGAAGTCGAAGGTCACCGACGAGTCCCAAGCCTTGAAGGGATCGCCGGGGCTCTGCGTGAACTGCCCGGAGGTGCCCGAGAACGATGTCGCGCCGTTGATCGGCGGAGTCAAGACGAGGTAGCGGCCGGGGTTATTGATCTGACCGCCGCCGAGCGTCAGGCCGTACTTGTTTTTTGCAAACCAGCTCCGGTTGTAGACCATCCAGCCGAGAAACGACTGCTTCGGCTCACCGTTGCCGCCGAAGCAGCTCACGCCTCCCCCTTCCTCGCAGCCCGCGTCCGCGGTGATCGAGAACGCGCCCTTGCTGAAGCCGCCCGCGTTGGAGGCATCGTAGTACTTGAACTGGACGCTGTTGTCGGTGTGCCACCGCTGTCGGCGCGGCTGGCCGGGGGTGTCGTGGCCCCAGTAGTTGTTGGAGACGAGAGACCAATCGCCGGTCGGCCGCCAAGCGATCTGCGCGCCCAAACCCGGATCCTCGTTCTGCTTGCCGTAGGTCTGGAAGCCGTTGACGAGCCAGCCCTCGATCTTAAGCTTCTCGGTCGGGAAGGTCTGCAGGCGCAGGCCGTTGAAGAACCACGGCGTGTTGGCCGACACATACGACGGGGTGTAGGCCCAGTTCTCGTTCTGGTAATAGCTGAACAGCCCGACATAGGACATGAAGATGCCGGCATCGAGGTTGACTCCATGCATCACGTCCCAGTGATAGCCGCCGTACGCCTCGGCCAGATGGCGGTACGCGTCGTCGAGCTTGAACTGGCCGCGGCCCGAGCTCGAGTCGTTGCGCGCGGTCATCTGCGAGTACATGCCGAACTGCGTCAAGAGCCGGCCGCGCACCTGGCCATAATGGAGGTCGCCTCCGATGCCGAGCTGCTGCAGCTGTATCTCGTTGGTGCGTCCGACTTCGCAGGCTCCTACCAAGGAATGGTCCCTGGGGTTGTTGAAGCTGTAGGTATAGTTCACGTCAGCCTGGAGCTGGCCCGTGAACCAATCGTTGTTGATCAGGGGGGCCGTGACGCGGCTGTTGCCGTTGAGCCAGGTGAAGTCCGCGAACGCGAACGGCTCGGATTTGGTCTGCGGTACCTTGACGGCGTCCGAAGCGGCCTTGGCCCCGCTCTTCTCGAGCTCCGTAAGACGCCTTTTCATGTCCGCGATCTGTTGACGCAGTTCCAGGTCCGGAGAGCTGGTTTGCGCGAAGCTATCTGGCGGGCTCAAAAATAAGGCGACGGCGAGCACGGCGGCAAATCGAAGGGATTTCATCCCCGTAGAGTATCCCGGATGCCCGTTAACGAGCCATATCGAGCCTGTTAACACGGCGTTTAGTACACGCGCACGGGAAGCACGACGACCTGCACGCCGTTGAACTGCAGCCGGCGCTGAATCGCGTTGGCCGTCTCGCTGTGCAGGATCGGCTGATACCAGCGTTCCTCCCGGAAGATCAGCTTGCCGGTGAACACGATCATGCGCGGATACTCCCGCGACAGCTCGATGATCGCCCCTTCGATGGTGTCAATCGTCTCGGTGCCGAGCGCGAACCGCGAGTCGGCCTCGAGGCCGTGCTGGCGGCTCCAGGCGACGTAGTTCGCCAGGTGCGCCCGCTTCTCCGCCTCGAGCTGGCCGACGGCCTCGCCGCCCTTGAAGTTGCCGGAGTCGAGCACGCCGACGGAGACGAAGATGAAGTTCTTGAAGTAGCCCGGGAGCAGGCGCTGGATCGCGAGCACATGGTGCAGGCCGTAGCCGGAGAAGTCGGAGACGGTGAGCACGGCGGTCGGCGCCTTCGTGTCGAGCGCGCTCGCGCCGGCCTTCTCCCCCACGAGCGGGGACGCCTCGAGTATTTTCTCGAGGCCCTTCAGGCTGGCGCCCACCTCCCGGTAGTGGCGGCGGACCCAGAAGCACAGGGCGATGGTCAACGTCGTGATGACGGCGGTCATCCAGCCGCCCTCGAGGAACTTCTCGTACAGGGTGACGCCGAGTATGCTGACGCACATCACGAGGCCGGTGCCGTGGATGGCCAGCTGGCTTTTCCATCTCGGCTCGGCCGCCCTATGCGTGATCCAGTACCTCGACATGCCGAGCTCGGTCAGCGAGAAGGTCAGAAAAACGTTGATCGAGTACATCACGACGAGCATCGTGATGTTGCCCTTCGTGTAGATCAAGGTCCCCATCGCCGCCGCGCCCATCAGGAAGACGCCGTTCTGCGTGACCAGGCGGTCGGACAGCTGGGAG
>JAQTNG010000357.1 GCA_028714015.1 Elusimicrobiota bacterium
CGCGCTTCTCGCCGCGCCAGGCCGACGTCCTCATGGTCATCGGCACGGTCAGCCACAAGATCGCGCCCGTCCTGCGCCGCATCTACGATCAGATGGCCGAGCCCAAGTGGGTCGTCGCCTTCGGCGTGTGCACATGTACCGGCGGCTTCTACAACAACTATTCGACGGTTCAAGGGATCGACACGATCATACCGGTGGATCTTTACATTCCGGGTTGCCCGCCGCGCCCCGAGACCGTCATCCAGGGCCTGACTTTGCTTCAGGAAAAGATCCAGAAGACGGGGGGGCGGTCCCGATGAGCGACAGCCTCCTGCGCGGCGAGCGCCGCGACGTCCCGGCCGCCTCGAATTACGAGGAGCTCTCGAAGCTCAAGGCCGAGGGATACAACATGCTGGTCGACATGACCTGCGTGGACTACCTGCCTCAGAAAAAGTCGCCGCGCTTCGACGTCGTCTATCGTTTGATGAAGCTCGAGGCGGCGAGCGGCTCCGACCTGGGGCGCCTCGAGCTGCATTGCGCCGTCGATGAGCTCCCCGTCCTTCGTTCTGTAAAGGACTTGTGGCCCGCCGCCGACTGGCTCGAGCGCGAGATCTGGGACATGTTCGGCGTGAAGTTCGCCGACCGCCCCGGCATCAAGCGTCTTCTGATGTACGAGGAGTTCGTCGGCCACGCGCTGCGCAAGGACTACCCGATCGGCAAGCGCCAGCCGCTGATCGGCCCGAAGTCGGGCGACAAGGCCGACAGCCCCAGCTTCAACATTTTGAAGCCGACGGTGACGGGCGAGTGATGACCAATACAACCCAGAAGACGTACATGCTGAACATGGGCCCGGCCCACCCGTCCATGCACGGCGTCGTGCGCCTCGTGCTCGAGCTCGAGGGCGAGAAGATCCTCGACGTGGACACCGAGATCGGCTATCTTCACCGCGCCTTCGAGAAGCACGCGGAGAACGAGACCTGGAACAACGTGGTGCCCTGGACCGACCGCCTGAACTACGTCTCGCCGCTCATCAACAACGTCGGCTACGCGATGGCCGTCGAGCATTTGGCGGGAATCGAGGTTCCCGAGCGCGGCCAGTACATCCGCGTCATCGCCTCCGAGATCTCGCGCGTGACCGACCACCTGACCTGTGTGGGCGCCACCGCGATGGAGCTCGGCTCGCTGACCGTCTTCCTGTACCTGATCAAGGCCCGCGAGTACCTGTACCAGCTCGTGGACAACCTGACCGGCGCGCGCATCACGACCGCGTTCACGCGCGTCGGCGGCGTCAAAGGAGACCTGCCTGCCGACTTCGCCGAGAAATTCCACGCGATCGCCAAGGAGATCCGTTCGTCCGTGGCCGAGGCCGACAAGCTCCTGACGCGCAACCGCATCTTCATGGACCGGATGGAAGGAACGGGCAAGCTCTCGCAGGCCGACGCGATCGCCTACGGCGTCACCGGCCCGTTCCTGCGCTCGACGGGCGTCGCCTACGACGTGCGCCGCGCGCATCCGTACGCGGTGTACGGCAAGCTCGACTTCGAGATTCCGGTCGGCTCGACCGGCGACAACTACGACCGCTACCTCTGCCGCATGGCGGAGATCGAGCAGTCCCTGCGCCTGATCGAGCAGTGCCTGAAGCAGATTCCCGACGGCAAGCATTCCCTCGAGCCCAAGGAGATCAAGTACGCCTTCGAGATCCAGGACGCGGGCAAGCACGGCGACACCGCCCTGCTGGCCAAGTACGCCGCTAAAGTGGATCAGACGCTGGAAGGCATGAGCATGGCCGATCAACCCAACACGCGCGTGCTCGACCGTAAAATCACGCTCCCGGCCAAGGAGAGCACCTACACCAATATAGAAGGATTGATGAACCACTTCGAGCTCGTGATGTGGTCGTGGGGCGTGAAGATCCCGGCGTCGGAGACCTATTTCGCCGTCGAGGGCGGCAACGGCGAGCTCGGCTTCCACCTCGTCAGCGACGGCGGCGACGGCCCCTACCGCGTGCGCTGCCGCCCGCCGTGCCTGTTCCCGATGGCGGCGATGAGGAAGCTCCTCATCGGCTCGCAGATCGCCGACGTGATCCCGACCTTCGGCTCGATCAACATGATCGCCGGGGAGCTGGATCGATGACAAACGTTAAAACGCCGGTCAAATCGCCGTTTACGGCCGACCAGGAGAAGGTTCTTCTGGCATGGACGAAAAAGTATCCGTACACGAACATGGGCCTGATCGAGGCCCTGCGCGCCGTGCAGGACTGGCACCGTATGATCACCCCCGAGGCCGCGTCCTTCGTGGCGGACCTTTTCAAGCTGCCGTTCAACCACGTCTGGGGCGTCGCGACCTTCTTCCCGACCTTCACGCGCTGGAAGACGGGAGAGAAGCGCGTCGGCGTCTGCCACGGCCTGTCCTGCTTCCTCAAGGGCTCGGGCAAGGCGGAGACGTGCCTGGAAAAGACCTTGGGCGTGCCGAAGAAGCAGGCCACGCCCGACGGCAAGCTCTCCTGGGAGACCATGGAGTGCCTCGGCGCCTGCGAGCAGGGCCCGGCGCTTCTGGTCAACGACCGCCTTGTCGGTACGGCGACGGACGAGGCGATCGCGAAGCTGAAGGATTTCAAGTGAAGGCGACTGTTTCCAGGAAACAGTGATTATCAACAGTAAAACGACATGACCAAGATTCTGACCAAACATTTCGACGAACCGAAGCTCCACGAGTTGGAGACCTATCGGCGTCTCGGCGGCTATGAGGCCCTCAAAAAGGCCCTCGGCATGGAGCGCAAGGCGCTTCAGGAAGAGGTCGTGAAGTCGAACCTGCGCGGCCTCGGCGGCGCGGGCTTCCCGGTCGGCTTCAAGTGGAGCACGGTGCCGCCCGAGGACAAGGTCCCGGGGCCCCGCTACGTCGTCGTCAACTGCGACGAGTCCGAGCCCGGCTGCTTCAAGGACCGCGTCCTGGTCACCCGGGCGCCGCACCAGCTTCTGGAAGGCCTGCTGATCGCGTCGTACGTGATCGGCAGCAAGGATTCGTTCATCTTCATTCGCGGCGAATACCAGAACCAGTACGACATTCTGGAAAAAGCGATCGCCGAGGCCGACAAGGCCGGCCTTCTCGGCGACGTCCGCATTCACCTGATGCGCGGCGCCGGCGCCTACATCTCCGGTCTCGACACCGCCTTGCTCGAGACCATGGAGGGCAAGAAGGCCTGGCCGCGCCAGCCCCCGCCCTTCCCGACGGTCGCCGGCCTGATGGGCAAGCCGACCGTCGTGAACAACGTCGAAACCCTGTCCATGCTTCCGTTCATCGTGCGCGAAGGCGGAGAGGCTTTCGCGAAGATCGGCTCCGCGAAGAACGGCGGCACCGTCCTGTTCTCCGTCTCCGGCCACGTCGAGAACGAGGGCGTCTACGAAGTCCCGATGGGCACGAAGCTGCGCGACGTCCTGGCCTTGGCCGGCGGCGTGAAGGGCGGGCGCAAGCTCAAGTGCGTCATCCCGGGCGGCACCTCGATGCCGCCTTTGCTCGAGAAGGACCTCGACATCTGCCTCGACTTCGACGCGATCAAGGCGGCCGGGACCATGCTCGGCGCGGGCGGGATGATCGTCCTCGACGAGACGGTGGACGCCGTCGAGGTCGCCCACAACATCGAACGCTTCCTGACCCACGAGTCCTGCGGCCAGTGCACGCCCTGCCGCGAGGGCTCGAACTGGTCCGAGCGCATCCTCCACCGCCTGCTCGAGGGCAAGGGCCAATCCGGCGACGTCGAGAACCTCTCGCGCGTGGGCGAGAACATCACCGGCAAGGTGATCTGCGCGCTCGGCGACACCGTCGGCATGGTCACGCGCGCCTGGATCGGCAAGTTCCCGGACGATTTCAAAAAGCGAGTTCCCAATGGGTAAAACGGTCAAGTACAAGCTGAACGGGGTCGAGCGCGAGGCCGAGGAAGGCAAGCTCGTCATCGAGGCCGCCAAGGATGCCGGCGTCGAGATCCCTCATTACTGCTACCACCCCGCTTTGGGCAACCCCGGCAACTGCCGCATGTGCATCGTCGAGGTCGCGGGCGCTCCCAAG
>JAQTNG010000358.1 GCA_028714015.1 Elusimicrobiota bacterium
GCGCCCCGGCGGCCGCGTCGCCTTCCTGTCCTTCCACTCCGGCGAAGGGGCGCTCGTCGAGGCCGCCTTGAAGGAGCAGGCCGCCTCGGGGCTCTGGACCGCGCCCCCCGCGCCGCCGCGCCGCGCCTCTCCCGAGGAGATCCGCGAAAATCCGCGCTCGCGCTCGGCCCGCCTCTGGGTCGTCGTGCGGGCCGTCAGAGGCCCACTGAAACCATGACCACGAAAACCCCGTCCGCGCTGCCCTTCAAAAAAACCGATCCCAAGGTCCTCGAGCACGCCGTCGAGCGCCGCGGCTTCGTGAACGCGCCGCTCGATCACGCCCGGCCGGACGGTCCGAGCATCCCCATTTTCTATCGCCTGATACCCGCCTACGGCTCCCGTCACGACGATCCCTCGCACCCGGTCATCGTCGTGATCAACGGCGGGCCCGGAATTTCGTGCAGCGCCTACCGGCCGCTCGATTTCGATTACGCGAACCCCTCCTCGCCCAAGAACGGCGCGCTCGACCGCTTCAAATACCTCCTCAAGTCCCATCGCATCCTCCTCGTCGACCAGCGCGGCACCGACGGCCAATCCGCCCCGATCGACATGACCGATCCCGCGATCGACGCGGACGCGATCTCCCTCGGCTTCTCCTCCGACAGCCAGGCGCGCGACTACCTCGCCGTCATCGAGACGCTGATCCCGAAGGGCGAGTTCTTCTACATAATCGCGCAGAGCTACGGCGGCATGGTGGGGATGCAGTACCTCAGCCTCACGCTCGCCGGCGCGCGCAAGCCCAAAGGCATCGTGTTCTCCGCCTCGGCGCTTCCGTACGAGGACGTCCTGGCCGCCAGCCTCGCCCGGCGGTCCGAGCAGCGCAAGCTGAACCTCGAGCTGCGCGAGGCGTACCCGGACGTCGAGAAGCGCCTCGCCGCGGTGCGCGCCTATCTGAAGAGCCTGGGGCTGAACCCCGATTCGATCAACGGCCTGTTCGGCCTCCTCGGCAAGGGCGTGAAGGGTGTCTGGGAAAAAGCCTTCATCGCCCACCTCGAGAAGATGCTCGGCCAGACGCGCGCCGAGGTCGAGAAGGACGCCCGCGACAACTTCGGAGAGGTGAACCTCCTCAACTACGTCCTCTCCAGCTCGAACTTCACGCCCGGCGAGACCGACCGGACGATCGCGGCGCGCACCACCGAGCTCGTCCCCTACGAGCCCTGGATGATCGACGAGAACTGGGTGACGATGCAGGCGGGCGGCGGCGTCGCCTGGCGCGAGGCCTTCGTGACCGCGATGGACCGGCGCCCCCCGCCCGCCACGCCTTTCTCGAGCCCGGAAGGCCTGCGCGCGGCGATCGCGCTCAACGGGGTCCTCTTCACGCCCGCCGACAACGACGCGTTCGTTCCCGCGGACAGCTACATCCGGTCCCTCGCGAAGTTCGAGGTCGAAGGGCACACGCGGATCAAGCGCCTGCCCGGCGGCCACAACGCGATCTTCCTGGAGGAAGGGCACCGCGCCTTCCTCGAGTGGGCCGCGACGCTGCCCTAGCCCCGGCCGTCCGTCACATGGCGGTCACTTCTTTGCGCTAGTATCGGGCGCATGGCCCGGACCCCGAATAGACCCTGGCATTCCCTCACCTGGGAGGAAACGGCGCGCGCCCTCGAAACGGACGCCGCCCGGGGCCTGACCAAAGATCAGGTCCGCCGCGCGGCCGCCGCGCCGGCCCTGGAGGCCGACTCGCCCTGGAGGCTCGCCGTTTCGCTCTTCGCCGCCCAGTGGAAAGGGAGCGTCATCGTCATTTTGACGGCGGCGGCGGTCGCCTTCTGGTTTATGGGCCACCGCAACGACTCCATCGGCATATTCGCGTCGGTGATCTTCTCGGTCGTGCTCGGGTTCATCACGGACTTCAGGTCCCAGCGGGCCCTGGCCGCCTTGAAATCCCTCGCCGCGCCGACCGCGGCCGTCCTTCGCGAAGGCCTCGTGCAGGAAATCCCCACCGGCCTGGTCGTGCGGGGAGACGTCGTCATCCTGCGCGCGGGCAACACCGTGCCCGCCGACGGGAGGCTCCACGAGCTGCAGGGCTTGTCGATGCAGGAGGCGCCGCTCACCGGCGAAAGCGCCCCCCGCTCCAAGAGCACGGAAAGAACGGCCGAGGGCGCGCCCCTGGCCGAACGCACGAACATGGCCTATACCGGCACGACCGTGCTGACCGGCTCCGGAAGGATGATCGTGACCGCCGTCGGGCTCGACACCGAGCTCGGGAAAATCGGGAAGCTGGTTCAATCGTACGAAAAAGAGGAAACCCCGCTCGAGCGGCAGGTGGAGGATCTCGGCCGCCGCCTCGCGCTTCTCGTGATCGCGCTCAGCGTCGGCGTGACGATCGCGGGGCTGGCTTCCGGCCAGGCCTTCTTCGAGATGCTCGAGACGGGTTTTCTTCTGGCGATCGCGGCCATACCCGAAGGCCTGCCCGCGGTCTACACGGTGGCGCTGGCCGGAGGCGTGCGCCGCATGGTGCGGGCTCGGGCGCTCGTCCGCCGCCTGTCGGCGGTCGAGGTTCTCGGCTCCGTGGACGTCATCTGCACCGACAAGACCGGAACGCTCACCGAAAACGTGATGCGCGCGGCCGAGCTCTCCCTGCCCGGACGCAGGATCGAGATCACGGGATCGGGCTACATCCCCGAGGGCGGTTTTTTCATCGAAAACCGGGAGTTCTCCATCGAGAAAGACCGGAATCTGCAGAGGCTGCTCTGGATCGGGTCCCTCTGCAACAACGCCGTCCTGGAGCCGCACGACGGCTGGCACATCCACGGATCTCCCACCGAAGGCGCGCTGCTGACGCTCGCCGCGCAGGGCGGCCTGGACCTGGAGCAGCTCAAGGGCCGCCATGAGCGCCTATCGGAGTCCCCGTTCACCTCCGAGCGCAAGCGCATGGGCGTCGTCGTCAAGGACGCGGGGGGCCGGCGCTGGTCCTTGGTCAAGGGCGCCGTCGGCTCGGTCCTGCCTCTGTGCCGCGCGATCGACGGCGAGACGGGCGAGGCGCCTTTGAGCGAGCAGGCGCGCGCGGAGCTTCGCGCCGAGACCGAGCGGCTGGGTGCGCAGGGGCTTCGCGTGCTGGCCTTCGCGTACCGCGAGCTGAAAACCGACGCCGAGCTGGCCGAGGCGGAAACCGGCCTCGTCTGGGTCGGCATGGCGGGCCTGCTCGACCCGCCGCGGCGCGGCGCAGCCGGATCGGTCCTGGCGCTGCGCCGCGCGGGCGTGCGCACGATCATGGTGACGGGCGATCAGAAGGCCACGGCTCTGGCGATCGCCAAGCGCATCGGCCTTCCCGGCGGCGAGGAGCGGTGCCGGGACGCCAAGGAGCTCAACGACATCCTCGCCCGCGAAGCGCACGAGGAACTGAAGCAGATCACCGTCTTCGCCCGCGTCGCTCCCGAGGACAAGCTGAAGCTGGTTCTGGCGCTCAAGCGCCTCGGCCATGTCGTGGCGATGACGGGAGACGGCATCAACGACGCCCCCGCGCTGAAAGCGGCCGACATCGGCATCGCCATGGGCTCGAACAGCTCCGACGTCGCCAAGGAAGCCTCCGATCTCGTGGTCACGGACGCGGACTATTCGACGGTGACCGCGGCCGTCGATGAAGGCCGGAAGATCTACGCCAACCTGCGCCGCGCCGTTCGATTCCTGCTGCTGTGCAGCCTCGCCAACATCGGCCTGATGCTCGGCGCCGTCCTTCTGCGAATGCCGCTGGCGATGACCGCCCTCCAAATTCTCTGGCTCAATCTCGTCGTTCATATTTTCCCGGGCATCGCGCTGGCCATCGCGCCCAACAAGCGGATGTTCCTGGAGGATCAGCCCCGTCCCCGGAGCGCGCCGCTTCTCTCCTGGCGCGAGATCGGCGCGATCGCCCTCAAGAGCACGGCGCTCTCCGCCGCCGCGTTCGCCGTCTTCGCCTGGTTCCACGCGGCCGACCTCCCCCTGGCCCGCACCTTGGGCATGACGACCTTGGGGGTGGGGCTCCTGCTCCAGGTATTCCCGTCGCTGTCCGACG
>JAQTNG010000359.1 GCA_028714015.1 Elusimicrobiota bacterium
ATCGACCTGATCGGCTGCCTCGAGATGGTCCAGCGCGACTGCCTCCCGCCGATCTCGGAGGAGTTCGGCCTGTGCATCAAGAACTATCAGCTCGGCACCGCGCTCGAGCGCGCCCTCGAGGGCGTGGAGGAGCGCGTGCAGAGCCGCCTGCTCTCCTACATGATCAAGGCCGTCGTCATCCAGCGCAGCGTCGGCGGCAACCTGACCAAGATCTTCGACCGCATCGTCGACAACATCCGCGAGGAGTCCAAGCTCGCGGAGAAGACGGCCGCGATGACGGCGCAGCAGCGCATCCAGGCGATCGTCGTCGGCGTCATGCCCTGGATCATGCTCATCATCATGTTCCTGTTCCAACCTCAGCCCATGAAGGAATACTACTTCAGCGGCCTCGGCGTGGCCACCTTGCTCTTCTGCACCGTCTGGATCGCCATCGGGATGAAGATCGTCAACAAGCTCGGGGACATCAGCGTCTGATATGACACCCATCGACCCCCTGATGCACTATCTTCTGCTCGCGGTCGGAGTGCTGGGCTCCGTCGCCGCGTACACCGCCGCCAGCCGCCTGTTCGCGCCGCCCGCCGATGTCGCCGAAGGCGACCTCTCCAAGCTCGCGAAGAAGGAAGTCGGCACGAGCTCCGCTTTCTCGAGCCTGAATCCGCACGGCAGCCTGCTCGAGAAACTCGACCTGTTCCTGCTCAAGACCTTCCACCTCGACGTCAAGCTCGAGGAGCTGCACATGATGATGGGGCGGCCGCAGAAGCCGACCCCCATCGAGATGCTGCACCTCAAGGAAATACTCGCGGCCGGGATCATCGTTTTCCTCTACGTCATGATGGAATCGCCCGTCATCGCCATGTTCGGCATCATCGGCTTCTTCATTCCCGACTCCTTGTTCCAGGGCAAGATCCGGGCCCGCCAGGCCGACATCATGCGCAACTTCCCGACGATGGTCGACCTCATGGCCCTGACCATCGAGGCCGGCCTCGACTACATGGCGGCCATCGAGCGCATCCTCAAGAACGTCAAGCAGTCCCAACGGACCGAGCTCGAGAACGAGCTTCAGAAGATGATCAACGAGGTCCAGCTCGGCTACACGCGCCGGGACGCCCTGAAGCGCCTCGCCATGCGCACCGGCGTCCCCGAAATCCGCTCTTTCGTCGGCCTCATCATCCAGTCCGACGAGCTCGGCACGAGCCTCGTCGAGCTCCTGCGCAACTATGCCGCGGACATGCGCTTCCGCCGGCTCAACAAGGCCGAGAAGCTGGCCGCCCAGGCGGCCACAAAGATGCTTATACCGCTGTTCATCTTCATCTTCCCGACCGTGTTCATCATGATGCTCGCGCCGATGATGAAGAGCCTCGTCTCGGGAGGCCTTGGATTCTGATGAGCGCGAAGCTGCTCGCCGCACTGCTGGTGCTCGCCGCGGGAAGCGCGCGCGCCGCCGACACCAAAGTCCACGATGCCGAGGGCCTCTTTCTCGACATGTCGAAGCTGAATCTCGGCACGATCTCGTCGGAGGACGACAAGAAGAAGTACATCTACACGATCCAGCTCGAGAAGTCCCGGGTCACGAGGAAAACGCTCAAGAACGTCTACGAGAACGCCTTCGATCTCTACAAGAACGGCCAGTACGAGGCCGCCAACGACCTGACGCGCAAGATTCTCGCCATCGATCCCGGGTACTCGGACGCGTCGATCCTCAACCGGGCGACGATCGACCTGAAGGGCTCGACGAAGCCGCGCGTCTCCGAGAGGCGCCTCGTCGACGAGCGTTTCGAGGAAGGGATGGCGCTGTACCGGCAGGGCCGCCTCGTCGAGGCGTCGGAGCGCTGGGACGAGTGCACGAAGCTCGCCCCGGGCAACCTGAAGGCGCATTATTGGCTCCGCAAGGCCCGCAGCGAAATGGCCGAGGAGCATTACCGCAAAGGCCGGCAGGCGTACCGCCAGCACCGGCTGCGCGAGGCGCTCGACCAGTGGTACGCCGCGCTCGTGCTCAATCCCCGCTATCCGCGCCTGACCGTCGAGCTCGCGAAGGTGGAGGCCGAGTCTCGCGAGCAGGACGCCAACGAGAAGCTTCAGGCCGCGCTGAACCTCTACAGCCAGGGGCTCGTCCTCGAGTCGCTCAAGATGCTCGACGCGGTGCTCGAATCGGGCCCCGGCAACGTGAAGGCCCAGAAGCTCCAGGCCGAGATCCGCGCCGAGGTCGCCAACCAGCATATCGCCGAGGGCCGCCGCTTCTACGAGTCGCGCCAGTACGACAAGGCGATCGCGGAGTGGAAGCACGCCGTCGAATACGGCTACGATCCGAAGTCCGCCGACCAGCTCGTCGCCCGCGCGAAGGAGCAGCAGCGCCGCGAGGCGACCGCGAAGGCACGCGCGGTCGAGGTCGCGAAGGCGCGCGAAGAGGATCTCAAGAAGCAGAAGGCGGACGAGGCCGTGGCCGCGGCCGAGGCCAAGAAGAAGGAAGAGGAAGATAAAGCCAAGGCGGCCGCGGCGGGCCAGACCCAGGCCCCGGCCGGCCAGACGGGAGCTCCTCCTCCCGCGCAGAACGCGGAGAGCAACAGGCAGGCCTCCCAGCAGGCCTATCTCGAGGGCGTCATCTACTACCAGAAGGGCGACTACGAGAAGGCGCGCGACAAGTGGCTGCACGCCAAGCAGCTCGACCCGGCCAACTCCGACGCGATCGCCGGCCTCGAGAAGATCGAGAAGCTGTACGGCGCGGGGCAATAGACGATGAAGCTTTCCGCGAAATGGTTCCTGTGGTTCACCGGGATCGGCATCTACGTCATGTGCCTCGGCGGAATCTTCTATTACAACCTCTTTAAATGGACGTTCGACGAGAAGCTGAAGCAGGAGTCCATCGACATGGTCCGCCTGTACGCGCCGACCCTCATCGAGGGCCTGTCGCGCAATCAGGGCGTGATCTCGATGCCCGAGTTCGACACCGTCAGCCGCTTCTCGAAGGACGACCGCATCGCCGCTCTGCTGTACCTCAATAAATACGGCGAGGTCCGCTGGTTCAAGGACCCGTCGATGATGACCAAGACCTTCGACGATTTCGTCAAGCAGGTGAGCCTGCCGACGGACGCGATCGAGCAGGCCTGGCTCGCGAAGACCCCGATCGTGCGCGCGGTGCCGAACATGCCCCTGTACGACATCGCGATTCCCCTCGCTTTGAGAGGGGAGGTCCTCGGCATCCTCAACATGCAGATCAGCCGCGAGGGCGTGGTCAAGGTCATCAACAAGGCCATGCACAAGTACGCCGTCGGCGCGGTCGGCGTGCTGCTGCTGCTGGGCATACCGCTGTACTTCTTCCTGCACCACTTCGTGCTCAACCCCATCCTCAATCTGCGCGACGCGATCGAGTCCATCTCGTTCAAAAACCTGGAGCTCAAGTTCCCGGCCCGCAACGACGAGATCGGCGAGCTGGCCGGGGCGATCAACATTTTTCTATCGAAGGTCAAAGCGGAAATCGCCAACTCGATGGTCAAGGAGAAGCAGCGCGGCCTCGCCGAAGCCAGATGGTGGGAATCGATACTCAAGGCCGTAGTGTCCAAGAGTCATCGCGCGATCGTCGTCGACGAGGACAACAGCGTGCTCTACACCAACTTCCCGATCACCGGCACGGTGACGACCGACGGGAAGCTCCATCTGCTCGACGTCATCGACAGCCAGCAGCAGGACGTTCTGCGTCTCGTCGGCGTCGCCCTCGACCGGCCCAACCAGGTCGTCGAGGCGGACACGATGTTCAAGTCCGAGCCCTGCCACGTGAAGGCCGTCCACCTCGAGGAAGAAGGCGAGTTGCGCCGCACGCTCATCCTCTTCGAGACCAAGACCGTCGGCGCGCGCATCTAGACGCCGCCGGCCGGGTCCTGACGAATGGGAATTTCATATGATGAATGAACCATGGCCAAGGATTTCACGAGGGACCTCGACCGCATCCGTACCGGCATCGATGAGGTGGACAACGGGATCGTCACGCTTCTCGCTCGGCGCCGCGCGCTGGTGATCGA
>JAQTNG010000360.1:0-1796 GCA_028714015.1 Elusimicrobiota bacterium
ATGTACGCGATCACCTGGCCGCGCATCACGCGGTCGCCGGCCTTCACGAGCGCCTTCGAGGTGTGGCCGTACAAAGTGCTGACGCCGTAGCCGTGGTCGATGACGACCATGTTGCCGTAGCCGTGAGACCAGCCCGAGAAGCGGACGGTGCCGTCGGCGGTCGCGTGCACGAGCGTGTCGGCGGCGTTGGCGATGTCGAGACCGCCATGGAACTCGCCGGTCTCGCCGTCGGCGCGATGCATCGGCGAAAAGCGGTAGCCGAACAGCGACGTGATCGAGCCTTCGGTGGGCCAGAGGCTCGGCGTCGCGTTGCGCAGGCTCTTCTGGTTGCCCACGTACCAGCCGATCTCCTGGAAGCTCGCGAGGCGGGTTTCCGCGTCCTGACGCAGGCGCGCGATCTCGCGGTGCCAGTCGGCCTGGCGGATGTCGGCGGCCCCCCCGTTGAGCATCTTTCCGAGGCTCAGGCGGTCGGCCAAGGTCGGCCCGCCGACGCCCGTCGCGGCCGCGATCGGATCGCGGTTGTTCGCCATCGTGAGCAGGCCGCGAAGCTGGCGGTCCGTGCCCCGGGCCTGGTCGAGCACGTTGCGCGCGCGGTCCATCTCCTGGGCCAGCCGGGTCATCTTGGTCAGCATGACCTGGTTGTCGGCCTTGGTGATCCAGTAATCGGTGTGGCGGCCGACCACGACGCCCGCCCCGATGGTCATGGCCGACCACAAGCCCAGCCAAAAGAGGAAAAAGCCCGTGGAGCATTGCCAGCGCCAGGGCTTCATCTGGGTCTGGGGGATGATCAGGACGGTGATGCGGCGGGCCAGGGCGTCGAGGATTTTCTTGCGCATGCGTTGTTGTCCGTCGGAGATGTTATAACAGACTCATTCAACCCTGTCAACGAAATCTTATAAAAACTCTTTCCCGGTCCCCTTGACAGGCCGGCGCGCCGCGTTTACACTGAAAGAATGCGGCCCCCTCGCGCGATACCGCTGCTCCTTACCTTAATTGCACTGGCCCTCCCGGCCGGGGCCCAGATCAAGGCCAACGCGGGGGCGGACGCCGCGGCGGGCGGCTCGGGGCAAGCCGGTTCTTCCTTCAACTCCGGGGGAGCGGCCCCGGTCGGGCTCACGGGCGCCGCGCAAATCGCCCCCCTCTCCTTGTCGGGGGCGCTCTCGCCGGCCCTATCCGCTCCGGCCGTTTCCCTCAACCAGGGCCTGGCGCCTTCCGCTTTGACGGGCGCCGCGCGCCCGTCCGCCGCGGCCGCGGAAAAGCCGGCGGCGAAGGCCGCGGCGGCGGCGACGCCGCCCAAGACCCCTCCCGGCACCGGCCCGGCCGCCTCGCCGGCCGGCCCGCCGGCGGCCCCCCCCTATTTCATCCAATCCCTGGCGAAGCTCGGGGTGCCGTCCTCATTGACCGCGCGCCTCGAGGCCTTCCTCGCGGCCCGTCATCCCGGCGACCAGGCGAGGATATACCATGGGCTCGGCCACTCCCATGAAGTCGCCGACCTCACCGCCCGCATCCTCGGCGCTCAGGGGCTCCCGGCCGAGAAAAAGATCCTCCTGATCCTGTCCGCCGCGCTGCATGACGTGGACCCCGACCGGGCCGCGAACACGCCCGCGCGCGTGGCCGCCACGATAGGCCATCCGGGCTCGGACGACGAAGCCCGCGGCCTGCTCATGGACTTCGGAAGCCGATACGGCTTCACCGCGGCACAGGTCAAGGCCCTGATCATGGCCACCGACTTCGCCCAGGATCCGATCGAGATGCGGGAGAAGCAGGACGCATTCGCGACAGCCGCCGTCGACGCC
>JAQTNG010000360.1:1806-4011 GCA_028714015.1 Elusimicrobiota bacterium
GCCGGATTGGGCCGTCTCCTGGGGCAAACGCCTGGCCTTCGCCGACCAGGCCTCCACCTACGTCGGCACTCCCGCCGACGCGCGCAAGCGCGTCGAGGGCCTCGCGGTCGAAATCCGCGGCGAGGGCGCGGGCCCGAGCGACGCGGCGATCCTCGCGGGCACCTACAAGTTCCTGACCGTCCTCAAGCAGAACCCCCTCTTCACGCTGCTCCCCGCCGAGCAGCGCCAGAACTTCGACGGCGTACGGTCCTATTTCCAAGCCCGTCAGACGCCCGAGGCTTGGGCCGCCGAGTCCGCCCCCGCGCCGGCGCGCGCGCCTCCCGCCAGTCCCGACCTGTCCGCCGCCCGGCGCTACATCAACGCGATCATGGGCGGCGTCCGCGCCCCCACCGAACGCGAGGCCGACTCGCTCCTGGGCGATTGGCTCGACGAGAACGGCATTCCGAGGAGCTCCCCCCGCGCCGCCGCCGTGCGCCAGGCGCTCGTCCCAGGCAAGGCCCAGACCGAAGCGGACGTCGCCTCCAAGCTCGCTCCCATCCTGCGCCGCCACTCGGCCCTCCTGATCCGCCTCGCCGCCCACCATGGCGTCACGGTCCCGTACGTCGAATCGGTGATCGTCAAGCGCGGCCTCCTTCAATACCTCGGAGACATCCCCGACGCGAGCCTCGAGGGGCAGATAGAAATGTCGCTCGCCAACGCCGAGCTCGAACGCGCCGTCTTCTCCTACCCCGACAACGAGCAGGGCGAACTCATGCGCGCCGTCGCCGGCGTCATGGGCGTGAAGGGCGGAAAGTCGGTCGAGGAAGTCGCCCGTGACGGCGTCTTCCTGTACGCCGACTTCGGCGCCGGCAAGTTCCTCCGCGGCTACGCCAGCCGCGACCCCGACATTCAGCTCCACACGATCGCCTTTTACGTCACCCGCAAGGACGGCAAGTGGCGCGTCGACGGCTACCGCCAGAAGAATTCCAGCCGGATGTCCGACGCCTCGTACATCGAAGCGCTGAAGGCCTGGCTGCGCGCCGGCGGCATCCCCTCCTCCGACTTCCTCTGAGGGCGATCGATGGGGTCAGACCTCCCGTTGTTGCGTTATTCCGATTGGAATTTCAGATTAGAATAACGCAACAACGGGAGGTCTGACCCCGAATATGCGGGGGATGTGTTAAAATCCCCGCATGAACGCGACCACCGACTGCCCCTGCGGATCCAAGAAGCCTTTCTCTGCCTGCTGCGAGCCTTACATCTCCGGCAAGGCCGCGGCCCCGACCGCCGAAGCCCTGATGCGCGCGCGCTACACGAGCTACGCGACCGGCAAGATCGACTTCATCGAGAAGACGCACGCGCCCGAAAGCCGCGCCGACTTCGACCGCAAGGCCTCCGAGAAGTGGGCCAAGGACAGCGCCTGGAAGGGCCTTGCCGTGGTCGCGACGAAAGACGGCGGCCCGGACGACAAGACCGGCATCGTAAGCTTCATCGCCGGCTTCTCGCAGGGCGACAAGGACTACGAGCACCACGAGATCGCCACCTTCCGCAAGGAGGGCGCCAACTGGCTCTTCGTCGACGGCAAGTCCCCCAAGCCCGAGACCCACGTCAACACCGGCCCCGACATCGGCCGTAACGACCCCTGCCACTGCGGCTCCAAAAAGAAATTCAAGAAGTGCCACGGCAAATAGGCCGGGGTCAGACCTCCCGTTGCTGCGTTATTCTGACTGGAATTTCCGATAAGAATAACGCAACAACGGGAGGTCTGACCCCTACAGCGCTTCGCCGGCGGCGTGGCCGGACGACCAGGCCCACTGGTAGTTGAAGCCGCCGAGCCAGCCGGTCACGTCGACGACCTCGCCGATGAAATAGAGGCCGGGAACTTTTTGAGCTTCCATCGTCTTCGAGGACAGCCCCGCGGTGTCGACGCCCCCGCGCGTGACTTCCGCCTTCCCGTAGCCGACGGTGCCCGCGGGGACGAACCGCCAGTCCTGAAGCTTCTCGCAGAACGCCGCGATGTCCTTCTTCGGGAAGTTGCCCATGTCGAGGGTCTCGGGCAGGTACAGATCGCAGAAGCGCTCGGCCAGGCGCTTGGGCACGAGGACCGACATCTGGTTCTTGATCTCGGGCTTGTTTCCCTTGCGGGACGAGAACCACTCCATCAGCTCCTCGCGAGTCAACGCGGGGACGAAGTTGATCCGGACCTCGTCTCCGGCGTTCCAATGC
>JAQTNG010000361.1 GCA_028714015.1 Elusimicrobiota bacterium
GGCCTCGCCCTTCATCCCTGGGCCTCGCCGCTCTCGGCCGCCGCGCCCTCCTCGGGCTCGTCCTGGGGCTCGGCGCCCGTCTGCTCCTCCGGGGGCGGCGTGCCCTCGTCGATGGCCAGGGCTTCGCTTCCGGGCTCTGCCGCGGTGCCCGCGGGGCTGGTGTCGCCCGCGTCCTGGGCGTTCTGCTCTTCGACCTTCTCTTCTTCCGCCATGAATGCCTCCGTTATTTCCTTCCGGCTCTCGGCCGGTAGGGATTCCAGGTACTTCGCCTTGCGCAGAAGCTCGATCGCGTCCGGGCTCTTGCCCTTGCGCTCGGCTTTCGTGAGCTGGACGCGATCCCAGGGCTTGCGCTCGTTGATTCTGGGCCAGGATGCGAACATGCCTTCCTCCGACTATGTGACGGCGCCTCCGTTAGGCGGGGCGCAGGGTCAGTAGATTACCGATACCTTCCCCTCGGTCTCGCGCTTCAGCCATTCCGCGATCAGCTCCATCGCGGTCGACTTCCAGGCGCCGCCGTCGGCTTCGAAGAGCGCTAGTTGTACGCCGTCGCCCTGCGTACGCATCCGGAAGACGAATTCGCCCTCGGGCTGCTCGATCTCGGAGAAGGTGCGGAAGGGGATGAGGATGACGCGACTCGGGGCCTTAGCACCTTCGACGAGGCCGCCCTTTACTCCGACCTTGACGGTCGCGGTCTGGCTTACGCCGTCGTCTGTGATGCCGGACTCGTCCTCGATCTTGAGGCGGGACACGAAGGCGAGAAGCTCGTCGCGTCCCTTGGATGGAAGGAAGAGCGAGTTGACGGCGATGATGAACTTCTCCGAGTCCATAAAGGAATCGAAGTTGAACGTCGAGCCGTCGAACCTCGCTGTCATGAAGTTGTCGCGCTTGCGGTCCTTGCCCTTGATGGTCGAGAGCAGGGCGGCCGTCTTGTGGTCCGCGACGTGGATGAGAAGCTCGTCGTCTTTGAGCTTGTCGCGGTTCTCTTTCAGGTATCCCGCGAGGCCCGAGAGAGTCCGTACCGTGACGGCTTCGGGGCGGGGCTCGTAAAATACCGGCTTAAGGCCAAGGCTTGAATAAGTCTCGCCCCCGACCTCGACGACACGCCCCTCGTTCGCGAGGCGCTCCATCTCCTTTACGTAGCTCTGATCCATCGATTACCTCACTTCCCCGGCCGCAGGCCGGAAGGGCCGCTCGTTCTCGGGCTTCCCGTCCTCGCCGAGCTTGAGTTGCTTCGGGTCGGACTGGTACGCCGTGACCGAGTTACCGTCGAAGGCGAATACCGCGAAGCTCTTGGACGGCTTCACGGGCGCCAGGGACGACTTCGCAGAAACCTCGATGACCGCGCTTCCGCGATCATCCTCCGGCCTGATGGCGATCTTGAGCGTGATCTCGCGCTTCGCTCGTGCCGCCGTGTTCTCGTCGGCGATGTTGTCGAGCACCGTCGCGAGTTCTCGGTCAAATAGCGCGACGATCTGCCCGCCGTTCAGGTTCTCGAGCGATACCAGCTCATAGGAGCCGTTCCCGTTTTCCATCTACTAGACCTCCTTTGCTTTGACGCTTTCGCGCCCATACCCCGGCTGGAATAGGTGCCGGTCCACGTCCTCTATCGATCGCGCGATGAAGGCGACGCCTCCGCGCTTTGCTACCTCCGCAAGAAAATCGAGTTGCTCGAATGTTGCCTTGCCCTTCGGGCCCTTGACCTCGATCGCCAGTGCGCGGCCATCATCGAGGACGCCGAGGATGTCGGAGGAGCCTTTCTTTCCAAAGCGGACGAAGCGCCGGCCGTGCCGAGCCTCGACCTTTACGGCTCCCGTATTATTCCGCCAAGCGAATACATGCCGGAGCTCAAGGTATTCAAGAATCGCAGCCAGAACCGTACCTTCGGGAGTGCTCACCTCGGCCGCCTCCCCAGCTTCCGATCCCTTCGCCGCTGCAGGAACCAGATAATCGCGACGAACAAAGCGAAGGCCTCCGGTGAATAGTCGAGAATCATGCGCCCACCTTCTCTTTCTTGGCTTCTGCCTCGATCGCAGTCATCTCCTTGTCGCAGGTCGGGCAGAGGATATATCCCGACTCATTCGCGCGGTTGACGTAGTACATGGGCGAGGCATTACGTTTGCACAGCGTCAGCCCCGAGGCGTCGGCGACGAGGTGGCGGACGTGGGTCGGGCCGAGACCAATGACGCTTTTCATGCGGGCCTCCGGATGAGCACGCCCAGGCGCGCGATGCCGTGCGAGTCGTAGGCCTTGCGATCGCTAAGTGCGCGGGCGGTGAAATCCACCGGGCCGCAGCGGGCGGGCTCGGGCTCGGGCTCGGGTTCGCAGACGGTCCTCGGGGTATACTTCCGTCGCGGGCTTTCGATCGTGATGCGATGGCCATTGAGCACGAAGGAAGAGCCCTCATTCTTTTCGTGGCGGCAGAGACAGCCTGTCGTCGTATCCGCCGCCTTGGCGATCTCGTGCATGGAGGATTTCGGCTGACCGTCAACGGTCCCGCTCCTGCGAGGGCCGCCCCTCATGCCGCGCCCCTCAGGTTCGCTCGTTCCTTCTCCGGCTTCGCTTCCCAGTCCCGGCGCCGCACCGCTTCCGGGATATCGAGCCAAGACCGGTACTCGGAGAGCGTGTACCTGCCGATGCCGGCGCCGAAGCGGGGGATGCGCCAGGGCTTCGAGACGAAGTAGTTGCGGCCGATGCGGAGCCTCGACGCGGCGGCGTAGGGCGAGTACAACTGGCCGTCGTTGCCCTGGACGCGATCCTCGAGAACGTCGAGGCGGTCGAAGAGGGCGTTGACGATCTCGGCGAAGGAAGCGGTCGCGGGGTCGGGGCGGGTCATAAGGCGAGGCGCCCCTGCTGCGCGAGCTTGTCGTGGAGCTCGTCGAGGAAGCCCTCGTACTCCTGCAAGAAGGTGTCGACCCAGTCCTCGGAGAGGAGCCACTGCGGGAACGTCTGCGCGCCGACGAGGAGGACCTTGACGTCATTGCGCGCCTCGAAGCGGGAGCGCAGGAAATTCCAGACGTCGTCGATGCGGACGGGCTCGCTAAACGTGAAGGCGTTGATGCGCTTGTGAATCTTGAAGATCCGGGGATCGTTCTCTCGGCCGCGCGGCGCCGCGAGCTGCTTCACGGGGGCGGCGGCCTGGATCGACTCGACAAGCTCGCGCTTGAATACCTCGAGACGCTTCTCGAGAATTATGGATACTTGGACCTCGTCGATCGCGGCCGGCTTCTCTTTCTTCGGCTTCACGGCGACGGGCACGGGCGCGAGATCCGGTAGCGCGGGAATGGCCATGCTGTGTGCCGCGAGCCATTCCCTAATTCCGACGCGCCCGGTCTTCCGGCCACCCCACTCCGCCCAGTACGAAGCGATGAGGCGAACGACGTCGAGGCCGATCGCCCACCGCTTTCCGCGAGGATGCCCCGGATACAGCTCGTGCAGGAGATCCTGAAGCGCCGTTGAGGCGATGCTCTTGCCCGAGATCCCGCATATCTTCCCGATGGCCTGGCCGGTCTGGAGCGTATGCATAGTCCCCTCCTAGCTTGCCCGATTGAGAGCGATTGATTTCTCGCGTAGGTACTTGATGGTCTCGTTTACCGCGTAATGGCGAGCGCTGTCGGAGTCGAGCTCGTCGAGGATGACGTCGATATAGTTGCGTAGGGCGTTGATGACATGGTCGGGGGTCGTCGGGATTTCAGCAGGCTTGGGCGCGGGGGCGGCTCCTCGTTCTATGAAGTCCTCGAAGGGGATGTCCTCGGGCTGCGGGGCCCCGGACGACGCGGGCTCGTCGTCGAGCGGCATCTCGTTGACGACGGGGGCGGGAGCGCGGGCCGGGCGAGCGGCCGGATAGGACTTCCCGTCGCGGCCCTCTACCCGTGCGCCAGGTTGTGATCGATCACAACCTGGATTTATTTCCTTCGACAGCCGATTTACGTATTCACGGCTAACACCTACATGAGCCGCTATTTCACCCTGAGGAGTCTTCTTCCACTCTGGGTCGTAGAGGATCTTCTCG
>JAQTNG010000362.1 GCA_028714015.1 Elusimicrobiota bacterium
GGGAGAGGCTGACCGTGCGCGCCTACCGGCTCATCCGCTGCGACATCATGAGGGCGGACATCGACGGCTTCCGGGTTCTGGCCGAGATCGCCCGCCGGGGCCTCTCGACTCCGGTCGTCATGACGACCGGCTACGCGACGGTCGAGAACGCGGTCAAGTCCCTGACGCAGGGCGCGGCGGACTTCATCGCCAAGCCCTTCACGGCCGACGAGCTCCTGGCGGTCGTGAGGCGATCCCTGAGATACCGCAGGCTCCAGGAGGAGGCCGCCGTCAAGGGCCGGCGCGACGTCCTGGCGTACGTCCCGTGCCCGCCGAAATATTATCGCCTCGGCTATGTCAGCTGGGTGAAGGAGGAGCACGAGGGGACCGTCCTGATCGGGCTCTGCGATCTGTTCTTGAAGACGATCGACGCCGTCGCGGGCTTCGCGCTCGCGGAGGTCAACGACGAGGTGGCGCAGGGCGCGGCCTGCGCGGCCGTCGCGTCCGCGGCGGGCGACCATCACGGCGTGATGTGCCCGGTCAGCGGAAGGATCGTCGAGGTCAACGCCGCGGCGAAGGCGGACCCGGCGGCGGTGGAGAAGGACCCCTATTTCGAAGGCTGGCTGTATCGCGTCGTGCCGACGGACCTGCAATCGGACCTGAAGAGCCTGATCTCGTGCAGTTCGGACCGTATGTGACCGACACTCGTCTCAAAGGAGTCTTGCCATGGTGATCCTGCTGCTGTTCGTCTCGGTCGTCCTGTTCGTCATCGCCGACCTGGCGGTGCGGGAAGTGACCCGGAAGATGCGCGAGAAGTCCTCGCGCCGCGAGCGCGAGGAAGCGCTGGCGACGAGCTTGAAGCTCGATTTCACGCGGGAAGCCCGGACGCTGAAGCGCGTCGAGGTCAACGACCCGTCCGCGCGCATACTGTGCGTCGACGACGAGGAGGTGATTCTGGGCAGCTTCCGGAAAATACTCGTGCTCGACGGCTACAGCGTCGACACCGTGGAGACGGGGCAGGAGGCCCTGGGCCTGATCCAGACCCACCACTACGACTTCGTCTTCACCGACCTGAAGATGCCGTCGATGGACGGCGTGGAGGTGGTGAAGTCCGTCAAGCACATGCGGCCCGACATCGACGTCGTCATCATCACGGGCTACGCCAGCGTCGAGACGGCGGTCGAGTGCATGAAGTTCGGCGCGATGGACTATATTCAGAAGCCTTTCACCGCGGACGAGCTGCTGGCCTTCGTCAAGAAGGCCCTGATCAAGCGCCGGGACCGGATCCAGAAGCAATTGAAGCCGGCGGTCCACATCACGCATTCCTCGGAAGCCGAGCGAGGCCGGACGGGCGAGTTCAGCATCCCCGGCGGCGTCCTGATCTCGCAGGGGCATTGCTGGGCGAGCCTGGCGCAGGACGGGTCCGTCAAAGTGGGCCTCGACGACTTCGCCAAGAAGCTGATCGGCCCCATCGACGCGGTCGAGTTCCCGAACGTCGGCATGACGGTGAAGGCGGGGCAGCCCCTGTTCCGCGTGCGCCAGAATCACCGGAGCGTCCAGTTCCATTCCCCGGTCGGCGGCCGCGTGGTGAAGATCAATGCCGCGCTGGGCTCGGATCTCGACGCGCTCGAGATGACGCCGTATCACAAGAACTGGGTCTGCGTGATCGAGGGCGACAACCTCGACGTCGAGGTCCCCGCGCTCAAGATCGGCCGCTCGGCCGTGGCGTTTTTCCAGGGAGACATCGAGCGTTTTCGCGCGGCCATCAAGGAGATCGTCAAGGGCGGGCCCCTGCTCGATGACGCGCTCTCGATCGGCGAGCTTCAGCATCTCGACGACGCGCAGTGGGAGAAGATCGTGAAGGAGTTCTTCCGGCCATAAAGTCCCGACGGGCTCCGGTCCCGTTGGCAGATGTGTTGCAACTATTGTGACTCTCGCAGGATATCGGCACTTGTCCGTCGGTTAATGGCCCCTAAAATCCATCGCCTTACGCGCGTTACCGCCCGGTTCGACCGATGGTGAACTCCCTCGCGGACACGGCGAGCCTGGAACTCGCCGACATCATCGATGCCCCCGCGCTCCAGAGCCTCCTCGACGATCTTCACGAGCTCGCCCGTCTCCCGTTGGCCGTCATCGACGATAAGGGCAAGGTTCTCGCGGGCGCGGGCTGGCAGGATATCTGCACGGGCTTCCACCGGGTCCATCCCGAGACCTGCCGCAACTGCGTAGCGAGCGACACGCACCTGGCGGCGGGGATTCCCTCGGGCGAGTTCCGGCTTTACAAGTGCAAGAACAGCCTGTGGGACGTCGCCACCCCCCTCATCGTCAACGGCAAGCGCCTCGGGAACCTGTTCACGGGACAGTTCATTTTCGCGGACGAGGAGCCCGACCGGGAGTTCTTCAAGGCGCAGGCCAAACGATACGCCTTCCCGGAGGCGGAGTATATGGCCGCGCTGGAACGCGTGCCGCGCCCCGGCCGTGAGCATGTGGAAGTCACCATGAAATTCTTCGTGGGGCTGGCCCAAAGCCTTTCGCAGTCAAGCTGGAACAACATCATACTGGCCCGTACCATGGCGGAGCGCGAGCGGGCGGCGGAGGTGCTGCGCGCAAGCGAGAGGCGGCTGGCCCGGACGCAGAAGATCGCCCACCTCGGCAGCTGGGAGCTCGACGCGGCCACCAAGCTCATGTCCTGGTCGGACGAGATGAGCCAAATCTTCGGCCTCGGGGCGGATGAATTCGACGGGACCTATCAGGCCTTCCTCGCGGCCGTGCACCCCGACGACCGCGGCGCGCTCGAGGCCGCGCATTTCGAATCGCTGTGCGGGCAGCCGGGCCGTCACGAAGGCGAGTTCCGGATCGTGCGGCCGTCGTCCGGAGAGGTTCGCACGGTCCACGGCAAATGCGAGCATGTCCGGGACGCCTCGGGCCGCGTCGTCGGGTCCATGGGGCTGGTTCAGGACATCACCGAGCTCAGGAAACGGGAAGAGGAGCTGAGGCGGGTCAACCGGGTGCTGAGGGCGCGCAACCGGATCGATCAGGCGATGGTGCGCGCCGCGGATGAACGGGAATTTCTCAACGAAGTCTGCAATATCTTGATGGAAGACTGCGGTCATGCCATGCTGTGGATCGGCTATGCGGAGCAGGACGAGCGCAGGACCGTCCGGCCCATCGCCTGCGCCGGTTACGAGGCGGGGTATCTCGAGACGCTGAGCGTCACCTGGGACGACAAGGCGCGCGGGCGCGGACCCACGGGCACGGCCATCCGCACCGGAAAGCCGAGCGTTTGCCGGAACATGCTCACGGATCCGAAGTTCAAGCCCTGGCGGCGGCAGGCGCTCGAGCGCGGCTACGCCTCCTGCGTCGGCCTGCCGCTTCGCGCCGACGGCAAGACCTTCGGCGCCCTTACGGTTTATTCCAAGAATCCGAACGCCTTCTCGGACGAGGAGGTGCGGCTGCTCTCGGGACAGGCCGATGACCTGACCTTCGGCATCGGCGCGCTGCGGATGCGTTTGGCGCGCAAGGGGGCCGAGTCGAGGTTCCAGCAGGCGCAGAAGATGGAAGCCGTGGGTCTTCTGGCCGGAGGGATCGCGCACGACTTCAACAACGTGCTGGCCACGATCGTCGGCTACAACTCCCTCCTGCTCGACGCCCTCAAGGGCAACCGCTTGCGCTCCCACAGCCTGGAGATTCAGCGTTCCGCGGAGATGGCGGCCACGCTCACGCAGCAGCTCCTGGGCGTCAGCGGCAACCGCGGCGGCCAGCGCCGCGTCCTGGACCCCAACAGCGTGATCACGTCGATGGCGAAGCTGCTGCGCAGGCTCGTGGGCGAGAAAATCCGGCTCAATCTGAAGCTTCATCGCAGCGCGTGGCCGCTGAAGATGGACAGCGGCCAGCTGGAGCAGATTCTCCTGAATCTGGCGGTCAACGCCCGCGACGCGATGCCCAAGGGCGGAAGGCTGACCTTGAGCACCGGCAACGTGCTGGTCAAGCGCGCCCGCGCCGCGAAGGCCGGCGCCGCGCCGCTGGG
>JAQTNG010000363.1 GCA_028714015.1 Elusimicrobiota bacterium
CCCCGCCCGTCCGGGACCCGTCCGTCGAAAGGCTCAACACGGCCCTCGTCGAGGAAATCGTCCGGGCTCGCCTGCGCGGCGCGCGGAATCTCCGCTCCGCCGACCTTATCGCGGAGAGGATCGTACGGCTCGGGGGCGCGCCGGACTACTCCTCCTTGCGGCTGGCGCTGCGCGGCCGCGCGCGGCGCGAGACAACGCGAGCCTGACGCGAGCGCGCAGCACGTCGAGCGAAAACGGCTTGACGAGGTAATCGTCCGCCCCGAGCTCGGAGCCGAGGGCGACGTCGGCCGGGCGGCGCTTGCCGCTGATGAGAATGACGCCGACGCGGCTCTCTTTGCGCAGAACCTTCAGGAACTCGAGTCCGCTCATCACCGGGAGCACGACGTCGAGCAGGATCAGGTCGGGATCCCAGCGACGAAACGCCTCGAGGCCCTCGGCGGCGTCATGGGCGCGGCGGATCTGGTGCCCCTCCCGCGCCAGGGCGTGTTCAAAAAGGCGGGCGAGGTCTTCCTCGTCTTCGATGAGCAGTATTCGGGCCTTGATCACGATATGATGATTATTACAGTTGAGGCTCTTCCGGTCAAGCCCCCGCCCCTAGCGCGCGAGCTTATAGCCGAAGTTCGGCACGGTCGAAATCATCGCCGCCGCCGCGCCCAGCTTGCCGCGCAGGCGCGCGATGTGCTGGTCGACGGTCCGGGTGTCGAGCTCCAGGCCCGCGTCGTGCCCCCAGACCAGCTCGAGGAGCTGCTCGCGGGAGAGAACCTTTCCGTCGGCCTCGAGGAGGAGCGCCAGGACCTTGAACTCCTTGGTGGCCAGCTTCACCGTCCGGCCCTTGACCTTCACCTCGTGCCGCGCGAAGTCCACGCGCAGCGCGCCCACGGCCGCCGGCTTGCCGCCCTTGGACGCGCCGGGCGCGCGCAGGCGCGCGGCGATGCGCGCCATGAGCTCGTCCACGGAAAAAGGCTTGACGACGTAGTCGTCCGCGCCGAGCTTGAGCCCCAGAACGCGGTCGAGCTCGCCGCCCTTGGCGCTCAGAAGGATGACGGGCACGTCGCTCTCGCCGCGCAGGATGCGCAGGAATTCGAGGCCGTCCATCCCCGGCAGCATGATGTCCAGGATGAGCAGGTTCGGCGCGGCCTTGCGCAGAAGCTTGAGGCCGGACTCCGCGTCGCGCGCGGAAATGACCCGGTAGCCGCACTTCTCGAGGTTATGGCGAAGGAGCCGGACCAGGTCCTTCTCGTCGTCGATTACCAGGATCGTGGCCACTGCGGCCATTATAAACACATCACGGGCCGAATTTCCAGCGACAACTAGGGCATGAGAACCCGCGACGGCAGCCCTCCCGGCGCCGAGCCGCCGCCCGGGAGGCGGGGCGCGTAGGAGATGCCGCCGCCCCGCAAAGCGTCGGCCTTGTCCGCCCAGGCGCGCGGCTCGAAGACGCCCATCGCCTCGAGCTCCGAGAACACCGCGTTCGCGCGGGCCGGCTCGCCCTCGCGGAGCCACAGCCGCGCGAGAAGAAGCTTCGCCTGCACCCGCGGATCGCTCAGCATGAGGTGGCTCATCAACGCCCCGGCCGTCATGTGCCGCGGCACCGCGAAGCGTTTCAGGTCCGCCGGGTTGGACGACGGCGTGTTCATGCCGTACTGATCCTGAACGAAGGCCAACGGGAAGTTTTTTCGCACCAGCGCCTGGTTGATGGCCGCCGACTCGGGGGTGTTCGATAGGCCGTCCTGCCCGTAGTCGCCGGACGGGAAAGCGAAGGCCACGACCCGCTGACCGGAAGCGGCGGCCGCCACCCCGCGCTTCGCCTCTCGATACTCGTCCTCGACCCGCGCCCGGTACTCCAAGAGCGTTTCGAGACGGCCCTCGCCGGCAAGCCACCTGCGGTTGGCCAGGAAGCGGCCCCGGCGTCCGAAGCCGTCGAGCGGCACCGGGTCATGAGCCTGGGCGCCGTGGGCCTGAATCTCCCAGCGCCCGGTCGCCCGCCACCGCGCGATATCCTTGGGGGCGGAGTGGATGTAGGGCATGCGCCGTCCGGAGACGCGCACGAACATCGTCGCGCGAAACCCCGTCTCTTTCAGGACCAGATCGGCGTTCTCGAAGGAGTCCGCGCGCCCGTCGTCGAAAGTGAGGAGAACGGGCTTCTCGGGAAGAACGGCCTTCCCCTGGAAGACGCGGGCGAGCTCCGAGGCGGTGAGCGTCTGGTAGCCTGATTTCTTCAGCGCCAGCATCTGCTCGCGAAAGGTCCTCAGGGAGATGGAGTCTCCGCGGTGGATGCGCGCGATTCCGTGATACAGGAGGACCGGGATCGTCGGACGCCGCGCCTCCTCCATCCCGCCGAGGAGCTTATGCGCCATGTCGAAGCGGCCCGAGGCGGTCAGCACGCGGGCCCGATGCAGCTCCAGATAGGGCGAGACGCAGGGCGCGGTCAGCTCCTCGATGGCCTGAATCCGCTTCAACGCGCCGGGGTAGTCGCCTTTCGCCTCCAGCGTGTACGACAGGCCGTCGATGGCCCGCAGGCTGTTCGGGTAGCGCCGGAGGACGTCCTCGTAAGCGACGGCGGCGGCGGACCAATCGCCCGACTTTTCGAGGATCTCGGCCCTCATGAGGTAGGCGCCGATCTCGACGGGGTCGGCCGCGATCGCGCGCTCGGCCGCCCACAAGGCGCCGGGCAGCTGTTCCATCTCGCCGTAAATCCAGGACAGGTTCTCCCAGCCCGCGGGATCCCGCGGGCTGGCGGCGATGAGCTTCATCTGCCAATCGACGGCATCGTCCCAGCCCTGCCGGTTCACGGCGTCGTCCCTCAAGCGGCGCACCGCGTTCATGTCCGGCGTTTCGAGGGCCGCGCGCGATTCCCACTCGGCGATGGCGTCGTCGAAGCGCCCCGTCTCGTACAGAACCGAGGCGCGGCTCATTCGATAATCTCCGTTCGAGGGATCGGCCTTGATGAGCCGGTCGAGGCCGGCCAAAGCCTCGTCGTAGCGCTTCGCTCCGGCGAGCGCCTCGGCCCGGCGGTATTGCGCGGAACGCCCGTCCGGAGGGGCCGGGGCCTCGCGTTTGCGGCCCGTCTCGGACAGGAACTCCTCCTTGAGGTGAAGCGCGGCCGCCTCATCGGGCACGTGCGCAAGTATCCCGTCGACCAGCATCAGCGCCTCGCTCTTGCGGCCGTCCCGGAAAAAGGCCCGGGCCAGCACCATCGACGCGGCGTGATCATCCGGCATCTGCACCAGCTGCCGGTTCATCAGCGCGACGGCGGCCGCGTAATCTCCTTTTTCGATGCTCGCATTCGCCATGAGGATCAGGTAGTCGCGGTTGCCGGGGTCGAGCTTGACGAGGGCGGAGGCCACGCGCCAGGCGTCGTCGATGCGGCGGGCGCCCCAGTAAGCCCGTCCGAGCTTGAAGAGGGTTCGACTCGACCCGGGATTGGCGCTCGCCTGGCGCTCGAGGAAAGGGATCGCCTCCGGCCGCGCGCTCCCCTGGACGGCGCCGGCGGCGGCCACGGCGGCCAGCGCGGCCAGCGCCGAGGCGAGAACGAAGGTCCGGCCGGGCTCGCCGAGCGCCCGGGCCTGCGGATTCATGGCCGTAGTATATTCAGCGGCCGCGTCGCGGGGACATGGACGCATCGTGAATTGATTTTGCCGCCCGCGTGACGGGGCGGGCGCTAGCCGAGGGAGGCTTCGCCGCCTCGAGGGCTTCCGCACTGGTCGGTATGGGACAATTCCCACGGATGCGGACGGGACCGGACCGGAAGGATGTGGCGCTTCCACCGGTCCGCGATCCAGGCGTCGATGAGCCGGTCCGAGAACGCTCCTCCTTTCGTCAGGAAGCCGCGGTCCCCTTCGAGCCCCTCGAGCGCCGACTCCAGGCAGTTCGGGATGCGCGCGCCCATCGGCTTGTCGCCGTCCACCGGAGGCTCCAGCCGGCGCTCGACGCCGTCGACGCCCGCGAGCAGGACCGCCGCGATCGCCAGGTACGGGTTCGCCGTCGCATCGGGGCAGCAGAA